>NZ_JAERLW010000005.1:0-241417 GCF_018256215.1 Gluconobacter sp. Dm-73
AGGCCTACACTCCATCGGTAAGCCTGTGAATCACAACCTCTCGCTCAGTTCAATAAATTAATAGGTCCTGAGCCTAGCGGCTCGACCCAGTACGAGGCATCTCTCAGAGCCTGCGAGGTGTTGAATGGCGCAGAGAAGTGTAGAGTTTTTTGTAAGTAGTATGATGCTGTCTGTATTTTCTGATGATGCATGATCGGTCTGTGAACCTCCACGTGAGGCGGTTCATCCGGACAGCAAAATCCCGTCTCGGACTCTGCAACGGACCATATCAGCGATTTTCTCGCCCCACCAAAACCGGGACGAAATGACGATCCAATCCTCTGAACTCGCTCCTTGGTAGACGACGGCTCAACTCTCCTCTGTTAGGCACAAGGAGGCGTCCGGCAGGTTCTATTCCAACAGTTGAAAAGTCAGGATCCTGCTTTGGACACGAGCTTTTCGACGCACGAACATTCGAGTTCATCACAAGAAGGCAAGAATGATCGTGAAGCAGTTGGCCGATCATGTAGGCCCGACCAGCTTTCTATCGTCAGTACCAGTCAGGCAACCATATCGAACGCGGCGTCCCCACAGGCATTCGCTTCGTCGATTGTCAGAAGCAGCCGGACACGCTCCGACACCGGGCGGAATGAAAGAGGGGGTGAGCGATGGAGAATTTTCTCCGCCTCGTCCCAGCCTGGAAAATGCTTCCCCTTGAGGAAAACGACTGCCCCTGTCGGAGCCTCCTGCACAGTCTGTCCCTCGTCAGCAGTCCACTGAACGCCCAGCCCGACATAAGCCCGAAGCAGCCGCAGATCCACACAATCCACGTGGAATTTCCGGCAACTGTCCGTGGTGATTTTCTCCAGCCGGACACGCAGATTCCGGTGTCCGGACACCGCACTGTAAACTTCCGCAAGCTCAAGCATGTCCGGAATCAGAAGCCGCGCTGACTCCGGACAATGCGGAGTAAGCTGTGCGGCCATTTCGGACAGAGCCCCCTTTGCCATAAGCAGACGCGGCCCCGTCACAAGATAGGCTGACGCTGCCGCCGTCAGAGCCGGTGACATGACCATCGGGTGCATCTCAAGGCTGCGATGCGCAGACAGGATGTCACCGAACGGGAACTGGCGCTCCAGACGGCGGCGTGTCGGACAGAAAGACATCGCAGACAATATCCCTTATCATTGATATGTTATATCATATCAAATAATGAAGGCGGATCAACCCGCTGCAACGTCCCAAGGATCTCCTCCACATGTCGGATACCCGATTGCCCGTGACTGTCCTTTCCGGTTTTCTGGGGGCCGGCAAGACAACGCTTCTCAATCATGTCCTCAATAACCGTGCAGGGCTGAAAGTTGCCGTCATCGTCAATGACATGAGCGATGTGAATATTGATGCGGATCTCGTTCGCAATGGGGGCAGCAACCTCTCGCGAACAGACGAAAAACTGGTCGAAATGACCAACGGATGTATCTGCTGCACCCTGCGCGACGACCTTCTGACAGAAGTGGACCGGCTGGCGCAGGAAAAGCGGTTTGATTATCTCCTGATCGAGTCCACCGGCATTGCCGAGCCTCTCCCTGTGGCCGCAACCTTTGAATTCCGCGATGAGGACGGGCGCAGCCTGAGCGACGTCGCACGCCTCGATACGATGGTGACGGTCGTGGATGCGGTGAACCTGCTCCGGGACTATGGCTCGACCGATTTTCTGCGGGACAGGGGTGAAGTCGCGGGAGGGGACGATGAACGCGCGCTCGTGGACCTCTTCGTCGATCAGATCGAGTTTGCGGATGTCATCATCCTCAACAAAATGGATACCGCCTCGCCTGCACAGGCCGAGGCGGCCCGACTGATCATCCGCTCCCTGAACGCCGATGCAAAGCTCATCGAAACACGCCAGAGCCAGGTTGCGCCGGACCAGATCCTGAATACGGGTCTTTTCGACTTCGACAGAGCACACCAGCACCCGACCTGGTTCCGGGAACTGCACGGTCATGCCGAGCATCGCCCCGAGACTGAGGAATATGGCATTACCAGCTTCGTCTACCGGGCCAAACGCCCCTTCAATCCGGAAGCTTTCGCCGCGTTCATCGAACAGTCATGGGAGGGTGTCGTCCGGGTCAAAGGCTATTTCTGGCTCGCAACACGACCGGACTGGGTTGGCGACCTGAGCATCGCAGGCGCTCTGGCCCGGCATCAGGCTGCCGGACGCTGGTGGGCCAGCGTTCCCCACCAGAACTGGCCGGACGACGCGGCATGGCGCACCACACTCGCAGGCTACTGGGACGACGTTTACGGAGACCGCCGTCAGGAACTCGTCTTCATAGGCGCAGGAATGGACGAAGCGGGCATCCGCGCAGCTCTGGACGATTGCCTTGTCCCGCCCTCACAGAATGAGGTGTTCATGCCCTGGCATTACGATCATCTCGCGGATCCTTTTCCACACTGGGAATAAATAAAAGTTTCTAGGCTCAGGACTCATAGCCAGAACAAGACGGTTGCAGCGAGGCAGATGGGTGAGAGGAAGACGGTCGGGCATCTGTCATAGCGTGTTGCGACCCGTCTCCAGTCTTTGAACCTGCCGAACATGATCTTGATACCTTTCTCCTCCAGGGCATCCCTGAACCAGTCAGCGTCATAGCCCCGGTCCGCCAGCATCCATTCGGCTGGTAGGAGACTGTCCAGAAGGGCAGCGGCATCGGTATAATCACCGATCCGACCTGCGGTCATGAAGAAGTTCAGTGGACGCCCGTTCGGTGACGGCATGCAACCTCGTATTCATCCCGCCTTTGGTCCGCCCGCTCAGACGGCCTGGGCCCCCTTGTTTAACCGCAGGCTCGAAGCTGTGCGATATGCCTTGAGATAGGTCGCATCAATCATGATCGTCTGAGGCTCCGCCTTGTCAGTGGCCAATCCGTCGATCATGCGAATGAATGTCCCCATAGCACTCCAGCGCTTCCAGCGGTTGTAGAGCGTCTTGTGTGGACCGTACTCCCGGGGTGCATCACGCCAGCACAGACCATTTCGTTTCACGAAAATGATCCCGCTCAACACACGATGGTCATCGACGAGAGGTTTGCCATGGCTCTTCGGGAAAAGGGCCGCAGACGATCCATCTGCTCGTCCGGCAGCCAATACAGATCACTCCTCTTCAGTCTCCTCAGGGAGCCTGAATTACATCCTGCCGTCCAGATCAATGCGTCCTGGGCCTAAAATGCGTTGGGAAAACCAGCGATGTTCCATGCAATGTGTGCTGCCCGATAACGCGACGGGCCAGAACTTCCGGATCATGCGACGACAGAGTGCGAACATCGCGCCAGTACTGATCGAAATCGGCTGCCCATGCCGTTCCCCGACCTCCTGCGAGTTCAAAAATACGCGGCGTGATCTCAAGAGCGGTCCGGGATGCAAAAGTCCGGAGCGAGAGTGTCTCAAGGGCGATTTTGCTACGTTCATCGTCCGTCAGTTCGCGGCGACGCTCCCACCCGACCTGAACTGTCTGGATGGTGGTGTCGAAATATGCGCGAGCTGCCTGGGCTTCTACCCAATACTGACCGAATTCTGCCTGTATAAACGGATCGTCTGCGGATACCGTGGCACCGGCAAACGTGCCCTGACGTCGACCGCTCAAAGTATACTCACGCACGCGCTCCAGTGCTCCCAACGTTCGTCCGATAAAAACAGCCGAATAAAAGATGGCTCCAAAACTTGCCCAAAGCGGCAGAGGCCCAGTCTGACCCGGCCCATGGGACCAGTGGAGAACTTCTTCGGGTAGAATTCTGACATTATCGAATTCAATCGTTCCGGAATCAGCCCCGCGCAAACCAATAGGATTCCAGTCATCGTGAAACGTCAGACCCTCCCGACTGGTCGGAATGACCGCATAGATATAGCGGTCGCGATCAGGATGAATGGCAAGAACAGTCGTGATTTCTGCCAGCGGAGCACCTGTATTCCATTTCTTGATGCCGCTGATTGTGAAGCCGCCTTCAGGATGATGTTGCGCCACGAAGTCCTTGTTCACATACTGCGTCACATTCCCCCAAAGCCAGCGTGACTGCGTTGAGCGTTTTACGAAATCAGCATTTTTATCCGTATAGTCGGCAAGTAACGGCACGAGTGAATTATAGAAGTGAAATCCAAGAAGCGCTGCTGTGGAGCCGTCAACTTTGGCAATTTCCAACACGCTCTGAGCCGCGTCTTGCAATGTCCCGCCGCCGCCACCGAGCGCTTTTGGATAGAGCAGACTCACCAGTCCGCTCTCACGCAGGCGGCGGATCTGGTCGACAGGTCGCTGGCCGTCATGATCCCGGTCAATGGCACCCGCCTGAAACTCCGCAGCAAGTTCACGGGCGCGTGCAATCCAGTCTTCAGGATAGGTTTCGACTGTTTTGGGACGTGTCGCAGCAACAAGGGCATTCCGCGCCGCGGCAACCGGAAACAGAGTATTGATGGTGTTCATGGTGTCCAAGCCTTGAGGATATGAAGGATCAGGATGCGCGGGTACGGAAGGTATGAAGGGTCAGGCCAATCCAGAAGATTGCTGCCAGAGCATAGAAAGCCGGACCGACCAGAATGGCGTTGGCCAGCCCGAAACGGTCCGACAGCAATCCGAGGAGCCATGGAGCGATCAGTCCGGAGATTCCCCCGGCAACCATTGCGCCGAACGACCCCGAAATCGTACGAAGCGATACCGGCACGGTCTCGATCAGCAATGTCGTCAGACTGCCAGCCGTTGCCCCGAACGTCGTAATCGCAAGCAGGCAGAAGACTTCGCACAACGGCAAACTGGAGGTCGTGAAGGCAACCAGGAACAGGGACGCAGCCAGCAACGCACTGACAGCAAGGGAAGCGGCAATTCCCCAGACCCGATCAGCCAGAAAACGTCCGGTCAGCCATCCCCCGAGAGGCCCTGCTGGCAAAGTGGCGATGAGAACCAGAAATGCAAAACGCGTGGCCTGAAGGTTATCCAGCCCATGCGCCCGGTGCAGAAAGGCCGGCAACCACATCTGTGCCGTCATCATACCCGAGAAAAACAGGCATAACGCCGCCAGATGCGTCACATATGGACCAATTTTCAGGACGGAAAGCTGATGCTTCCACCCCGCTGGGACTTTTCCGGTCACGATATGCCCATCGGCATGGCCGGGTGCTGGCTCAGTCACCAGCAGGAGTAGAAAGGCCAGAGCAAGCCCCGGAAGCCCCGTCAGCAAAAAAGCCTCATGCCAGTTTGCGTGGGCTGCGATCCAGCCTCCAACCCCGAAAGCCAGAGCGGACCCCAGTTTGTTTCGCAGCATGAACAGGGAGAAGACAAAGTTCCTCTCACGCCGATCGTAGAGATCTGCCAGCCATCCGGGGGCAATTCCCTGATAGGCAGCGATGCCGAAATTTGTCAGCGTGCGCCATAACACCAGTGTTGCCAGGCCAGACGCCAGGGCACTCCCCGCAGACGCAAGGCTCCAAAGAATAATTGATCCAACCAGAACGCTCTTTCGGCTGAACCGTGATGCCAGTGCAGCAAATAACGGCGCACCGACGACGCCCGCAACAGTCGAGACGGACGCAACACTTCCAAAAGCCGCATCTGACAGATGAAGATCCGCCTTGATCGGGGTTAGAAGCCCGGCAAGGATCATGCCATCCATGGCGCAGGTTGTTCCCGTCGCCAGCAGGAGGGCAAGCGCCCATCCGCGCGATGCGCGGGCAGAAGGGCCAGCTGTCGACATGGCGGCTCCAGTCTCGGCGGAGAGGATCAATGATGCGTCGGACATGGCGGTTAGACCTTCACGGTCCGGGCCTGCCGCTGACGATGAAGCGCCGTGGCATCGACAAGAATGGAACGGTCAATCCAACTTTCCAGATCGAAATCATGTTCGATCAGACGGTGTCGCAGGAGGAATTCCTTCTGGGCCGCCAGAGACGCGACGTAGTCATCGTTCAGCTCAAGACGGACACCTTGAGGAATATTTTCATAGACTGCCGCCAGACCTTCAGGGGCCTGCCCCAGATCACCGGCCAAGGTCCGGATAGCTTCCAAAGGAGCCTGCGCGGCCCGTTCCGACGCCTCAATCAGGCGCTCAACAATCCGGACCACAAGATCACGGCGTTCCTCAAGAAGCGGCTGACTGACAACCAGACCTCGCAGGACGGACGGATGCACACGCGAGACTCTGTCTGGCGCAAGGCGTGTGTCATAAACCACGTTAAGCTGCGGATAAAAGCCGCCATCAGGGGGGATAGAGGCCGCAACTGCATCTACGTCTCCGCTCTCAAGCGCTTCCAGTCCCTTGTGAAAGAGCGAGAGCAGAAAGCTGCCCTTTACGGCGCCGGGATAAAAACGCGGGAGGTAAACAGGCTCCACATCATCAAGAGATAACCCGACTGATTGCAGGGCGGTCTGATAGATTTTGAGCTGTTGGGCGACCATCAGATCGAACGGGCTGTCCGGATTATGGAAGACCGCAACGCGACGGCCTTTCAGAGACGCAGGACTGGCGATCCCCTTGCTATGAAGAGACAGGACAGGATAACGGCCTTCAAGGAAAGCAAGGCCCACGACCTTGCAGGCAACCCCCAGACTACGCTTCCACACCGCTGGTGCATGACCGGCATTGCGCAGCCACAGGCGGTCTGCGGCCTCATATTTCAGTTTGGGTGAAAACCCGACAGACGTGAATTCGAAATCCACATCGGGCTCATCGCGAAACTCTTCCTGCAAAAGCCCTTGTGCCTGCGCAAGCGCCGTGACGGTCGGAACGGAGGGGCAGCGGGTATAGTGAACAATAGGACGCGTCATGGTGCAGTATCCTTGAAAGCCGTCAGATGTGCGGGAAGGCCGCCATGGCGGGAGAGAAGCGAAAGGGCATTGGAAGAGAGCACGGCGCGCTGACTGTCCGGATCGGTGGATGTAGCGGCACGGACACGCTCAAGGGTGGGTCTGACGTCTGGCAGGGGCGCGTAATCGGAGCCAAAGACGACCCGTTCCGAACCCAGAACACGGATCGCCGCAGCCACCGCAGCACTTCCACTCCCCGCCGCACCGGTGTCCAACCAGATCTGACGGAAGTGATGGCGTAATGAGCCGACCTGAATGCGGGGAGACACTTCCGCCTGTTCTGCGGCCAATGCCCCCAGCCCGCTGCCTCCAAGCATCGCAATCTGAAGCGTGACATCAGGAAACGGATCCAGAAAATCCGTGAACGCCAGTGTTGCTATGGCCGAAGCAAAGTGAAAGCCGTTGTCGATGACCCAGCGGATCGCTTCGTTATCCTCATAGAGGATATTGGGCGGCTGCCCTGCGATGACGGGATTGGCGAACCCTGTATGCAGATAGATATGGCTGCGATGGGCCTGAGCCACCTCGAACAACGGCCTGAACTGCTCAGCGGACGCACGGGAAAAGAACCCATTCACCGGCAACACGCCGCCAATCAGACCAAGTTTCTCATGCGCTCTCGCCAGTTCGCGGGCAGACCATGCAAGATCGCTGGTGCTCAGTGCGGCGACTGCGCTGAAACGATCGGGATGCTGACGAACCAGAGACGATGTCTCGTCATTCCATGCAGTCCAGAGATTGAGCGTTTCCGAGGCCGGCAGAGCAGCATCAACGCCAAGAGTGGTCGGCCAGGACAGAAGCTGGTGCGCTATGCCTGCCTCATCCAGATGGGCAAGGCGCTTTTTGACGTCTGTCCATTGTGGGCCAAGGGGAAATGCGCCGCCTTTCCCCGCTCCAGCCCCGGGACGCCAGATGGCAAGATGATCCCCCTGCTGTCCGATGCGGGGCGCTTCCTTACGCTTGCCCAGAATATCGAGGGTCGAAGGGGCAAACCAATGGGCATGAAGATCAATGACCGGAAAAGACTGAACCATGACGATTCCCCTTCTCAAAAGAAATCTACGCGCGCGGACAGTAGGAACATCCGCGGAGCGCTGTATTGATATGTGAAAGTCTGGCTTGTTGCGGAGTACGGAAGAACCTGAACGACGTACCGGTTACCGGTAATGTTCGAGACAATCCCACTCAGCTCCCAACGACTGTTTCCGGGCCGAAAGGACGCATGCACATCTCCGAGCCAGACGGCCGATTGCTGCAAAGCAGAGGCTTTTTCATTCGAAACGAGGTAAAAATAGTGCCCCGTGTAGTTCCAGCGTGTTCCGACCGAGCCATCACCAATGCGGGTATGGTAGCTGTAATCGACGGAAATATTGGCCGTCTGGTGCGGAGCACGGGCAAATTCATTGCCTGTCAGATCCGTTGCGCCTGTCGGGGCCGTAAAGTTCGTAAACTTCGTGCGCAGGATACCGACATTTCCGGATACGGTCAGATCGTTCAGAGGACGGGCCTGAAACGCGAACTCTCCACCGTAGGAAATACCCGATGCTGCATTCGTCAATGAAATGATGGTCGATTTCGTTGCAGCGTCAGTAGCCGTCCAGGAAACCTGGATGTTGTCATACTTGGAATAAAAACCATCTGCGCTCAGGGTCAGGCGTTTGTTAAACCAGCTTCCCTTATAGCCGCCTTCATAGGACGACAGGGTTTCCGGATTGACAGGCGCGGCCTTCTGGAGCGGCGCTCCCCCGCGATTGACCGGATTGGGGGTAATCTGCGTGTTGAACAGCCCGGAGCGATAACCATCGGCAATCCGGACATAAAGCATATGGTTTTTCCCGAGCAGAACCTGCGGCTCGACTTCGTAGCTGACATTCGACCAGCTCCGCCCACCATGGTAGCTGTCAATCCCGGCAAGCGGGGAGACGACGCTTCCCCCATTCCACCAGTTGGCAGGGTTGGACGAGAACGAAACTGGTGACAGCCCCTGCCTGCTCTCCAGATCCAGATGGAGGTAATCATGCGTCCAGCGGACACCGCCTGCGATCTGGAACCATTTATTGACGTGGATCGTCGTGTTGCCAAAAATCGCAACGCTATCGGTTGTCTGCGTGTAGTTTGTTCCTGAATATCCCGGTTGACCAATAATCGCCGGTGTCGTCACCGCCCCCGGTGGAAGCGTTACGCTTGCATTCGCATCATTGAGATTTTCATGAAAGTAATAAGCCCCGGCAATCCAGGAAATACGTTTGTGTGCATCGGATGCCAGCCGGAATTCCTGACTGACCTGTGTCGGGTGCAGTTTGTCATAAGAGCGGCTGAACTCCTGAGGCGTGTAATCCCCGTCCCCCGAAAGGCGACGCTGGGCATTTTCGAACGCCGTTATCGACGTCAGTGCGAGCCCTGCCCCCGGACGCCATGTGGTGTGCAGTGAGGCTCCCTCTGAAACAAGCGCCTGCCGCCCGTTGACATTGGTGTTCGTCAGGTCACGACTGCCGGTTTTCAGAGGGGAATAAACCGAAGTCCCGGGCGCGCTGTAATATGGAACATTCGTGCCTTGCATGTCCCGCACATGCAGGTTGAGCAGGAATTCCAGCCTCTCGCTCGGACGCCAGAGCGTTTGGAAACGGGTTGCGAAATCGCCAAAATTTCCAACGCGCTTGTCAGTCTGCTGGTTATGAGCCCAGCCATCAGAGTTTTCGTAACGTACAGACAGACGCGTTGCGAGTTCGTGCTTGATAATCGGCGTGTTCAGAACCAGTTCGCCACGCTTTTGTCCATAATTCCCGAAATCGACCTGTGCATGCCCGTCATTGCGGAATGTCGGGCGCAGAGAGGTAAACTGAATTGCACCTGCCGTAGCGTTTTTCCCCCAGAGCGTGCCCTGCGGCCCGTTCAGAACGGCCACCTGCGCCTGATCGAACAGTGGAAATCCCTGAAAAGCGAGGCTGTTCAGGTAAACATCATCAGCATAAAGCGCGACGGCACCCACCGCATTATTGGCGACATTCCCGTTACCAACGCCTCGGATGTAGTACCGGGGGCGCAAACGACCATCGAAATTATACCCCAGTGCATTCGGGGCAAAAGCAGCGACGTCCGCTGCACTGTCCAGATGCTGGCGCGCAATCGTTTCTGCACTGATCGCCGTAATGGTCGCAGGGACTTTCTGAATATCCTGCGAACGACGGTTTGCTGTAACGATAATTGTCTCCAGCCCCGCCGGCCGCCTTACCGAAGCAACCTGCTTCCTGGCGTGTGTGTGTCCGACAGCTTTGTCCTTGTGAGGTAAATCACTGGCATGGCCCGATGCCGTGGACACGCCTATGGCAACAGTTACGAAGGCCAGCGTCTGCCCGCAAAGTGCCGATGCCATGCTCCATTTGCCTCGGCACGCGCAGCTCTGCGCGCCTGAAAACAGGGAGGACACAGTACGAACTGTAGCGTAACGGACGAGACCAACCACAACGTGAGCTTTCTTGCTATGCGACAAAACGAAGTGATAGGGTGAAATCAATATATCACGATAGGTACAGATCATATTGTTTTTATGGGTACAGATATAACGTAATCATATAGTTATATTTAGGCTCTGGAGAAAATCCCATGGTGATGTTCTTGCCATTTCTGGACCGCCAATCGGACGAAAGCCTTCAGAAACAGATCGTCCGACAGATGGTGAGCGCCATCACAAATGGCACATTACGGCCAGGGGAAGCTCTTGCAGGAATACGGGAATGCGCCACGAACTGGGGGGTCTCACGCAACACCGTCATGCACGCGCTGGAGCATCTGGAAGCTGAAGGCTATGTGGAAAAGCGCCCTTCAAAGGGGACTTATGTCCATCGCACACCACCGCGAGATGCAGACGCAGTCACGAACATGATTGGTGTTACCGAGGTGGGCGAGGCAGCCCATCTTGAAGTCGAGCCGCTGCACAATCGGGCCTTCGCAAGTCAAAACAACAAAAATAATGCGTTGATTGATTCCCCCACGACAATCAGCCTCGGGTTCGGAAACGATCAGCCCGTCTACCGATCGCTCGAATGGAAACGGACCCTGCAAAAACTGTTCCATTATGAGAACTGGAAACGTGGTGGCCAGTATCAGTCCAATGCCGGCCTACCGTTTCTTCGCGCAACCCTTGCCCGATGGCTGACGGCCCGCCACGGCGTCTCGGTAGATGAGAGGCAGGTCATTATCGTTGCCGGTCTTCAGCAGGCTCATTCTCTGGTCGCTCAGGCCCTGCTTGCCCCTGGCATAAACGTGGCCCTGGAAGACCCATGCTATATCGGGAAGAGGCTTCTGTATGAGAAACTTGGCCTTCATATCCTGAACCTTCCGGTGGACGAAAAAGGCGCCAAACTTTCTGGCGTGACGTTCGATGATGTGCGGCTCATCTGCGTTAATCCGGGTTGTCAGGTGCCGACGAATGCATCTTTGTCTCTCCCCCGCAGACGCAAACTGGTGACGCTGGCCGCTCAGACCCAAACGCCAATTTTTGAAGAATCAATGTTCGATCTGCTGATGCTGGAGGGAAAATCCACCCCTTCCCTTCTGTCCCTTTCTGGCGGGCAGAATGTCATACATGCCGGCCTCTTCGCCCCGGCGCTGGGGGGCGGCATGATGCTCGGATACATGGTTGTTCCATGGCCCCTCTTACCTGCCATACTCGACGCCAAACTGATCTTGGATAACGGATTGCCTTGGCTTGAGCAGGAAGCTCTGGCACGGTTTATTGATTCCGGTGATCTGGACGATTTTCTCAAACGCCGGCGGATGTCCCTGATGAGGCGTCAGGAGCATCTTGTCAGCGCCATGACGCATCAATGGGGTAATTTTTCTATTTTTAACGCCAGTCAGGCACCAAGAATGAGCTGGTTTCTTCCTGGCCCCGTTTCCGACAGCGCGACATATATAAATAATGCCCGGAAATTAAATCTCCATATCCCTGGAGATTATCCTTTCCATTCCAATTCCCCCACAAACATCCCCAATCTTGATCGGCTCATTTCTCATGGGTATGGCGAGCTGGCGGAGAATGATATCGATAAGGCTGTGCAGCGCATGACACAGTCCAATATTTGATCTGGGTAAAGCGGCTCCTGTTTTAGCTCACCTCAGAAGATCTTCCCCATCTTCTGCAGAATTCCTCGATATTTTCCTCCTGAAAACAGCCAAGACGTTCCATAATCAGGGGCAAAGGCCAGTCCCACCAGGCAATGTCTTCAAGCCTCTTTGCAACATCACGAGTGAACCGTTCCCGAATAACCCGGGCCGGCACGCCCCCTGCAATAGTGTAAGGCGGCACATCCCGACTGACGATGGCTCCCGCCGCCAGAATGGCGCCATCCCCCACAGTCACTCCGGACAGCACCACAACTCCGTGCCCGATCCAGACATCATTTCCGATGTGGACCCGTCTTGCGCGACGGTTCTGAAAGAACGCATGATCCCGTTGCACATCGTCTGAATAATATTCAGGACAATACGTAAAACGGTGCATGGACGGCCTGTTGATCGGATGATTGGGCGCCCCGATCCGGACATGCGCCGCAATCGCACAGAATTTCCCAATCGTTGCATCCGCAACCATCGTCCGCTCGCCGATATAGGAAAAATCGCCCAGCTCGCAATATTCCAAAACACAGTCTTCCAACACTTCGCACTGCGTCCCGATCTGCGCCTCTCTGAGGCGCACACTGGGATGAATGACAGTCCGCGCAATTTTCGGCCAGGCAGATTTTTCCTGAGACATCGTCACATATTCCACAGGTTGTTTTCAGAAATTTGCGTCAATTCGCCCGAAGTAATAGCCGCCATTGATCGGCACCTGCACGGAATCCTGATCGTACTGACTTCCTTCCGCCACCTTGAGTTGCTGCGAGACTTCACGCGGACGCACGTTGAAAATATTGTTCGCCCCCACCGCGACATGCAGGTTTTTATTGATCCGGTAGCCGATCTGAAGATCGGTCAGCCAGCGCGGCGTATTCTTGAACTGGGAAAAGCAACTGCTGGAATAGCGCAGGGCCCCACCCGATGGACAGGTTGCCGATGCCGGCGTCCAGTCCTGATATTCAAGCATTTCCGTAGTCTCGCCGTAGCGTGTCTGACGCACATTGATATCCCAGTTTCCAACCTTCCACAGCGCGCTCAGAATGATCTTGCTCCGCGGATAAGCGGTCGTGAGATAGCCAATTGTCTGGGCATTCAGCAGCGGCTTTCCAAGCAGGGACGTTCCGTTGTGATGAAGGCGCGTCCGGTTCAGGTTCAGCGCCATACCCAGATTCAGCGTGCCGTAATCGGGACGGAAGCGGAATGTATAGTCAGCCTTGATATCAAGACCCTGCGTCCGCGTGCTGGCGCCATTGGACAGGTAATAGGCGTTGAAGTCGGAAACCTTGGTTGCTGCCGCGGGAATGGCAAAACCGAAATTATTGATCGCTTCAAGAGCTTCTTCTCCAGAAACGGTTCCGCCCTGCACAATCCGGTCCCGAAGATTGATCTGATAAACATCCGCCTCGACATGGAAGCCGTTGACCGGTTCAAGGACAACACCGCCGCTGGCGTTGGTGGATCTCTCGGGCTTGAGTGGGGATGCTCCCAGGATCTTCGCCGCTTCGGAACTGACGGGCAGGAGGCCACGCACACTATCTGTATAGACATTCATCCGGCTGAAATGCTCTTCCTGAAGCGTTGGCGCCCGAAAGCCGTTACTGATCGTTCCACGCACTGCGATCCGACGTGAAAAATCATAACGGGCGGAAATCTTGCCGGTCTCGGTATCCTGTGTGTCCGTATAATATTCATATCGACCTGCCAGATCGATCTGGAGATGTTTGATCGGATGCAGGTTGACGTCCACATATCCCGCCCAGACGTCACGCGACCATTTCCCGGCACTTTGCGGCGGGATACCGGCATGTCCTTCCGCGCCGCCCGTCTGATAGGAGTCCGGATTGCCAGAAACGAGCTGGTATTCATCCATGCGCTGTTCGGCGCCGAAAGAGAGGCCAATGGGAAAAGCATGTCCGATCATGAACTGTCGGCGGAAATCAAGATTATTGGTCCACTGGGCATTTTTCTCGGTGTAATCCCAGAACTTGGTGGGAGAATATCCGCAGCCATTCTGTGAATATCGGGAGGACGTCGTATCCACGGCATTACAGTTCGAAGCGAGCATCCCGAGATTGATGGAGTCTTTCTCCGAAATACGGTCAGAGTCCGCTCCCCATGTCGTGGACAGATCCCAGTCAAATCCGAGGAAATGACGCCCCTTCAGACCGAGCGTGGCGGAATAGTCGTTTTCATCAATCTGGGTGATGGGTTCAACACCATTCGGATACATGGTCGTCGCGCCCGAAGGCCAGTCCAGATCAGGATATTCATACCCTTCCAGAATTTCGGCATGGCGATGGGCGTAAATGACCTGACCGTAGAAATCGATATTGTCCGTGACAGACTTCCCGAAATCGATCCCGAGATTTTCGCGGGTTTCTTCAGGAGTATTGGTATAGTTATTAACCTTGCCTGTATTAGCCTTCGCACCTGGAACAACACCCGCATAATAACCTGACGTATCAGCGCCAGCCGGCCAGTATCCGAGCATGCCGTGATCCTGGGAATACGCTACCATATGGTCTGTGTGATAAACCTGACCACTGATATGCATATATCCGTCATTGCCCAGCTTCAGCCCGCCATCGGCATTGAACTGGTACTGCCAGCCATCGCCGTTATAGGCATTGGCGCCTGTCTGGCCGCTCAGGTTCAGTCCATGATCCTGCTTTTTCGTTATGACGTTGACCACACCTGCAATCGCATCCGATCCGTACATGGCCGCTGCGCCATCCTCAAGGATTTCGATATGATCGATCATGTTCGATGGGATCATGTTCAGATCCACAGAAGATGAAGCGAATTCCGGTCCTGATTTCTGCACGATATTGGCTGTCGAATGACGGCGCTTGCCGTTCACCAGAACCAGAACCTCGTTCGGATCCAGACCGCGCATTTCGATGAACGACGTCAGGGCGTTCGTATTATGCCCACGCGGCGTTACTTCCAGTGAAGGATAGAGCCGCGCAAGAGCATCCGAAGTATTCATGGAACCGGACTGGGCAAGTTTTGCACCCGAAACTACAACGACCGGGCTCATGCTCTGTCGAGCACGCACATTCGTCGAACGCGTTCCCGTCACGATAACCTGTTCGTCTTTCGGGAGCGGCTGATTTTCGGAAATATTCGCCTGCCTCGACAAGACCATCGCAGCAGCCCGGCGCTTTTTGCCATCCTGCGCGACAGATGCTGGCTGAACCTGACGCGTCCGCCCTTCGGCAGCGACATGTCGTTTTTTACTGACAGGAACCTGCGTCGTTGGCAGGTCCCCTGAAGACGCGGCAAAAGCTGTCTGCGCCATGAAAAACGGCGAGGTGCAGGCCGACGTCGCGACGAGCAGAAACATGGCTCTACGCATCGTAATTCTCCAAAAGAAATCGCTCAGAAGCGAAACGATGAATGTTCGAACCGCATAAAGAAGGATTCTCTTGGTATTGTGTATGAATAAATTATGAATGAATCTATAAACTAGACAACAATAGCTTGTTGTCTATCCATTACAACAAATAGATGTTGTATAGTTATTTTGGTTTCATATTTCTTTAATAAATATCTTCTTCACAATTTTCTTCTTCAATGCAGAATAAGTCCGTTCTTTTCATGTTGGTTCGCCCAACATCTTTTGTCTGCATGAGGTCGCGATGACCGTTGATTTCTCTCCTGTCCCTGAACGGCAATTCTGGATGGGTCTTCTCGCGCGTGCCGAACCCGAGGTTCTGGTGCAGCATCTCCAACAGGTCGAACCCCTGCCGTCCTTTACCGTTCTGCGTCGTCCGGAAACCGGTCTGAGCATGGTGCGAGGACGCGTTGGAGCGGATGGAGAAGCCTTTAATTTCATTGAAGCGACGCTGACACGCGCCAGTGTGACCGACCAGAATGGCTATACCGGGCACAGCTATATTCTCGGCCGCAACGAAGAGCATGCCGTCGTTGCGGCACGGCTGGATGCCGCCCTTCAGAACCCGACACTGCGGGAAAGGTTGATGACGGCGGTGATCGAGCCTCTTCAGGCCCTTGAAACCGCCCGTCATGCGGTCATCGAGGCCCGTGCGGCAGAGACTGAAGTCCGCTTTTTCACCATGGCAACGGGGCGTCTATGACCGTCATGTTCCCTGGCCTCCGCGACAGCCACGAGGCCCAGCGCACTTTCCGCGCGCTGCTCAATGCCCTCGCCCATCCCGGTCGCCCACAGACCCTTCCCCGGCCTGAAAGAATGCCGGAAGGATATCCACCCTCCATAATCGGGCTGCTGTCCCTGCTCGACGCCACCGTCACTGTGGGTTTTCCTGCCGTGCTCACTGATCTGGAGCGTTGGCTGGTTTTTCATACCGGGACGTCTGTCGCTCCGATGCAGCGCGCCGATTTCATTTATGTCCCGCAGGGTTATGCCCGCCCCCCGCTGGCATCCCTGCGCCAGGGCGCTCTGGATGCGCCGGAAACAAGCGTCACGCTGATGCTGGAAATTCCATCGTTCTCCGCCGGCAATGCGCTGGAACTGACCGGCCCGGGAATTCAGGCCCGCGAGATCATCAGGCCCGTTCTGGATTGCGGGCTGCTTTCCGAATGGCAGCGCCAGTCCGGCCTTTTTCCGCGCGGCGTGGACATCTTTCTTCTCTGCGGCACCGATGTGATCGGCCTGCCGCGCAGCACAGCCATCCGGGAGATCTGACCATGGCGTTTGTTGCAACCAAAGGCGGCGAAGAGGCGATTGCCGCAGCCCATGCCTGGCGTGCCGATCGCCGGCATGGTGATGGTGAAGGCTGCACGCTCAAACAGGCCACCACGAGTTTCGGGCGCGCCATTGACCGCGTGATGGCCGAAGGCGCGCTCTATGATCCGGACCTTGCGGCCCGTGCCCTGCTTCAGGCCGAAGGGGATCTGGTGGAAGCGGCGTTCCTCCTGCGCTCTTTCCGCGCCACACGTCCCCGTCTGGTCGACAGTCTGCCTGTCGAGACGGGAAACATGCGGGTCCAGCGTCGCGTCTCGGCGATTTTCAAGGATCTCCCGGGCGGCCAGCGCCTCGGCCCGACAACGGATTATTCGCATCGCCTGTTCGAAGCTGACGACGGCGAGCAGCGGTTCGAACCAACCCTGACCGCCCCACCTGCCGAAACACCGTGCAGAATACCGGGTGCCATCAGAATTCTGGGCGAAGAAGCCCTGCTTGAAGGCGTGCCCCTGCCGCATGACGCAGATCTACCGCCCGATCTCTCAACCACGCCGCTCCGTTTCCCGGCGGAACGCCGGGTTCGCCTTCAGGCGCTGGCACGCGGCGACGAGGGGTTTCTGCTCTCCCTCGCCTATTCGACACAGCGCGGATACGGAAATACGCATCCTTTCGTCGGTGAACTGCGGATGGGGGAAGTGCCCGTCACAATTGCCCCGCCGGAACTGGGTTTTGAAATCGATATCGGCAGCATCGTCGTCACCGAATGCCAGATGGTCAACCAGTTCAACGGCTCCAAGGTCGCGCCACCGCAGTTCACGCGTGGCTATGGGCTGAGCATCGGACATGCGGACCGGCGCGCCATGTCCATGGCGCTTGTGGAGCGTGCCCTGCGTGCGGAAGAACTTGGGGAAAGCACGGGTAATCCCGCGCAGGATCCGGAATTCGTGCTTTCCCACTGCGACAGCATCCAGGCGACGGGATTCGTGGAGCATCTCAAACTGCCCCACTACGTGGACTTCCAGAGCGAACTGGAAATCGTCCGCGCCATCCGCGCCGAAGCGACCATGCCGACACAGCACAAGCAGGAGGACGGCGATGATCTCGTATAATTTCGCCTATCTCGACGAACAGACCAAATGCAGCATCCGTCGCGCCCTGCTCAAGGCCGTCGCCGTCCCCGGCTGGCAGATCCCTTTCGGCAGCCGTGAAATGCCTCTGCCCTATGGCTGGGGAACAGGCGGAATTCAGGTCACGGCGTCTGTCATCGGTGAGACAGATCGACTGAAGGTCATCGATCAGGGTGCGGATGATACGACAAATGCAGTGGCGATCGCGTCTTTCTTCAGACGGATGACGGGAGTGGACATCACGACGCGCACCGCAGATGCCACGATTATCCAGACCCGGCACCGCATTCCCGAACACCCGCTGACGGAAAACCAGATCATCGTTTATCAGGTCCCGCAGCCCGAACCCCTGTGGCGCCTCATTCCTGAGCGGCCCGTCGCCATGCGCGCCCATGCGCTCGGCGATTACGGCACGATGTACGTCAAGCTCTATGAAGATATCACCCGTTTCGGCCGCGTCGCCAGCGCCTACGAACATCCCGTCATGGTTGGAGACCGGGTGCTGATGTCCCCAAGCCCCATTCCGGCTTTTGACAACCCGAAAATGGACCGCATGCCCGCGCTTCAGCTCTTTGGCGCCGGGCGCGAGCGGCGCCTGTATGCCGTGCCGCCCTACACGTCCGTACGGTCACTGGATTTCAGCGACCATCCGTTTCACCCGGGACGCGCGGACGGCACATGCACACTCTGTGGCAGCACGACCAGCTATCTGGATGAAATCATCATGGATGATCAGGGAACGCGCCGTTTCGTCTGCTCGGATACGGATTACTGCTCTGAAAGGCAGGACGCGAAAGAGGCCACGTCATGAGCATCCTTCTTCAAGCCACAGGGCTGAACAAACGTTTTCAGAGTATCGATGCCCTCGACGATGTGTCCCTCACCGTCAGCCGTCGCGAAATCCTTGCTGTTGTTGGCGAAAGCGGGTCCGGGAAATCCACGCTTTTAGCCACGCTTGCGGGGCTTCAGACCGCAGATTCCGGACGCATCACCTATTATGGTGGGGACCGGCCGCGGGATATCGGCGATATGGACGAGATGCAGCTTCGCCGCCTGCAACGCACGCAATGGGGCTTCATTCACCAGAATGCCCGTGCGGCCCTGCGACTGGATGTCAGCGCCGGTGGCAATATCGGTGAACGGCTCATGATGAATGGCGCTCGCAATTACGGCGACATCCGCGAGACCGCCGCCCGCTGGCTGGATGAGGTCGAAATCGGCCGCGAACGCATCGATGAAATGCCCCTGAACTTTTCCGGCGGCATGCTCCAGCGCCTTCAGATCGCTGCCACGCTCGTCACCAGCCCCGAACTCGTTTTCATGGACGAGCCGACGACCGGACTCGATGTTTCGGTCCAGGCCCGTGTGCTCGATCTGATCCGCAACCTCGTCCACAAACTCGATGTCGCGACGATCATTGTCACCCACGACCTTGGCGTGGCGCGTCTTCTGGCGGACCGTACGGTCGTCATGCAGGGGGGCGCAATCGTCGAACATGGTCTGACCGATCAGGTTCTGGACGATCCGCAACATCCCTACACCCAGCTTCTCGTATCCTCGGTGCTGCCCTCATGATACTTTCCCATTCCGGGCCGCTGGCCATCAATGCCGCCGACCTGCACAAACGTTTCGTTCTCCATCTTCAAGGCGGACTGCAACTCGACGTGCTGCGCGGAGCCAATCTGAAGGTGCAGCCCGGCGCGTGCATTGCCCTTGTGGGGCCGTCCGGCGCCGGGAAATCCAGTCTGATGCGTGCCCTGTATGGCAATTACAGGATTGATTCCGGCTCCATCCGGATTGCCCATGACGGGGGGATGGTCGATATCGCATCCGCCTCCCCGGCGGAAATCCTCGCGGTCCGGCAGTGCTCTTTGGGGTATGTCTCGCAGTTTCTGCGGGCCATTCCACGCCTCAGCGCCCTGGATGTCGTCGCTAGTTCCGCCATTGCGCGTGGTATTGACGAAAACGAGGCGCGGCGTCAGGCCGGAGCAATGCTGGAACGCCTGCGCATTCCCGCCGCTCTCCATACTCTGCCGCCCATCACCTTTTCGGGCGGAGAACAGCAGCGCGTCAATCTGGCCCGCAGTTTCATCTGCGACTGGCCGACCCTCCTGCTCGACGAGCCCACGGCCTCCCTCGACCCCACCAGCCGCGATACAGTCTGTGACCTGATCGCCGAAGCCTGCAACCGCGGGTCAGCCATTGTCGCCATCGTTCACGATCCCGCACTCCGCGACCGTATCGCCGACCGCAGCGTACGGCTCGAAAACGGTGCCACCCTTGAGGAAATCCCTGCATGACCCGACTGATCAATGCACGTCTCGTCCTTCCGCACACCATCCTCGACGGCGACCTGACGTTTGATGATACGGGCATTATTGCTCCGGAAGCGACCACATCAGACCCTGCCGGGGATGTGCTGGATTGCGACGGTGACTTCATCATCCCCGGCATCATCGACCTGCACACCGACAATCTCGAACGTCAGGTCCTGCCGCGCGTCAACGCGCGCTGGCCGTCGCGCTCAGCCTTCATTGCCCATGATGCGCAATGCGCCGTCGCAGGGGTCACGACCGTTTTCGACTCCCTCAGTCTGGGAGACATCAATGGCCGCGACCGGATCCAGACCTTCGAGGACGGAATCGACGATCTGGCGGAACTGTCTGCTGCCGGTGTCCTGCGGGCGGAACATCTCCTACATCTGCGCTGCGAACTGATCGCGCCGGAAATGCAGGAGCTGTTCGAGATGGTCCGGGACGACGAGCGTCTCCAGCCGATCCTGCGTCTGGTCAGCCTCATGGATCACTCTCCGGGCGTGGGCCAGTACGCCGATATCGCCCGCTGGCGGAAAGGACGACTGGGCGACGGCCTGACCGAAATCGAGATCGATGTCTCCCTTGAGAAAATCCGCGCCAACCGGATCGAGCATCTGGAAAAGAACAGGGCCTATGTGCAGGCGTTCTGCCGCGAAAATCACGTCGCTCTGGCGTCCCATGACGATCGTCTCGAAGAGGAAGTGAACCGGAATCACGCGGATGGAATTTCCATCGCGGAATTTCCCGTTTCCATGACTGCAGCACGCTGTGCCCACGCCCTGAACATGGATGTCATTGCCGGAGCCCCCAATATCGTGCGTGGGGGGTCGCATTCCGGAAACGTGAATGCGATGGATCTGATCCGCGCGGGACTGGTGACGGCCCTCGCCTCCGACTATGTGCCATCCGCCATGCTGGAAGCCGCTTTCTGCTGTGTAAACCAGAAAGCCCTTCCCCTTCCCGACGCCATCCGCCTGATCACGGACGGACCAGCCCGGATCGCAGGCCTGACTGACCGGGGACGGATTGAAGACGGTCATCGCGCGGATCTCGTTCAGGTGCATGTCCATGACGGCCTGCCCATCGTTCGCCGCGTGTGGGTGGGAGGGCGCCGTGTCGTCTGATCCCGCCTATCGCTACGCCCTGTATTACGCGCCCGAACAGTCCGATCCGCTGTGGCGGGTGGGCTGTGAGTGGCTTGGGCGCTCTCCCGTGACGGGCGATCCGGAACCGGATCTGCTCTCACAGGCAGACGCAGACCGCGTGAAGCTGACGACCTCGGCCAGACGCTATGGTTTTCACGCCACCATCAAGGCGCCGATCGCCCTGTCTGGCAGTGTCGAGGACTTTCTGGCGGATGTGGCAGCACTGGCGGCGACCGTGAAACCATTCACCCTGCCGCGGCTGAGAATTTCGGAAGAAGACGGGTTCACTGCGCTCCGTCCGGTCGTTCTCAATGACGTCCTGCTGTCGGCCGGAGAAACCTGCGTCCGCGTGCTGGACCGGCACCGTCGCCCCGAAAACGCCGAGCGTGCTGCGGCGCGGGCCCGTCACTGTACCGAACGGCAGAAAGCCCTTCTGGCCCGCTGGGGATATCCCTATGTCTGTGAGGAGTGGCGGTTCCACATGACGCTTGCCGATGACATTCTGCCGTCTCCTCTGCGCGCGGAAGTCGAAACACGGTTCGCCCCCGCCCTGGCGATGGATCGCAGGGTCACGTCGCTCTGCGTCTTTCAGGAACAGTCTCCGGGTGCGCCCTTCACCATGCTGGCCCGTTTTCCTCTCGCGGTGCAGCCATGACAGTCGGGCGTCTGATCCTCGTCGTCGGCCCCTCCGGGGCGGGCAAGGATTCCGTAATCGGATATGCGCGCCAGCACATGGCACAACAGAACGTCGTCTTCGGACGCCGGATCGTCACGCGCCCGGCGGATGCGACCGAAACGCCGGATACGATGGATCTGGCGCAGTTTGAACAGGACGAACGTGCAGGTCTTTTCCTGACGTCCTGGCGCGCTCATGACCTGGCTTACGCCCTGCCCCTCTCCCTTGCCGAAGATGTGGCCGCGGGAAAGCAGGTCGTGGTCAATGTCTCACGGCGCGTCATCCCCGAGTTGCGGGAACGTTTCCCCTGTTTCGTGGTCGTGGTTGACGCTGACGAAAAACTCCGTCGTGACCGGATTGCGTCCCGGGGACGCGAAGCACCCGCCGCGCTCGAAGCCCGTCTCCGACGCCGCATCCCGACCGACTTTCATGCCGATGCCATCATCCGCAACGAAGGCTCTCTGGCCGAGGCAGGCGAAGCACTCATGCATCTGATCGGGGCACCGGATCATGACTGACGCCAACCGCACCTGTCTGATCCCCTGTCTGGAAGTTTTCGAACGCCAGTTGCATGCGACGCCCCGGATAATGGCCGATCGAAATCTCGATCGGACGTCCGGCGGGGGTCACGTTATAGCCGACGGTTCGCAGGATGGGATCGTTCAGCTCGATCCGCAGCAGGGAAGCCTCGTGAGAATCCGGGCACCGCGTACTCACCTGCGTCCTGCGCCGGACACTCTCAAGACCCAGTTTCCTCAGCGCCTCGGTAATTGAATCATGCGCCTCCAGAGCCGCCATCAGCCCTTCATGCAATCCGGCATCGAAAATATGCCGCGAGTAGGACACCGGACGGTCGGCGGAATAGCCGATCCGCTCCAGCACGATCACGTCCGGCACCCCTCCCAGCAGATCCCTGGCCAGAGCACGATCCGGCGCGTCCACCAGAGCCATACGACGCAGGGACAGTTTGCGCCGTGTGGTCGGCCGGTTGCTGTCCTTCATCAGTTCGCTGAATCTCGGACGGGCATGAATGCGGTATTCGACCGGATCGTCACACACGAAACTGCCCCGGCCCTGCTCCGTCCGGATCATGCCGATACTGGCAAGCTCTTCCAGCGCCCTGCGGATCGTATGGCGATTGAGCTGGAAATGCCGCGCCAGATCGTTCTCGGTCGGCAGCTTTTTTCCCGGTTCGTAAATACCGTTGCGAATACCTTCAGAAAGGGAATTGGCCACGTCCCGCCACCGGGGAAGTCTTTCCGTCATCTGCCACCTCTTCGCGATCACCGCGCGAAAATCATGCGCTCGTGGACATTCCAGAAAGGCACTCAACATGTCTAGACATGTCATGAAAGTTTCATCGCTGGCCGCGTTCTGCATGGGGCTATCCGTCTTGTCCGTCCCCATCACAGCCTCTGCGGAAGATGAGGTGCCGTGCCCTCATCCGGACGGAATCACGTTCGCCATCGAGCCCTACGAGCCCATCAATACACTTGAGCCCGTCTTCCGCGCCATCGGAGAACAGCTCTCCGAACGTCTGCACTGCCCGGTCCATGTCATGATTACGGTGTCCTACAGCGCCGAGATCGAGGCCATGCGTTCCGGCCATACGGACCTCGGACTGTTTGGTCCGCTGGGATATGTGATGGCTCACAAGATGGCGGGCGTCGATGCCATCGCGGTCCTCTCCACACCCACCGGCCAGGCAGGCCTCTATACCGCCAGCATCGTCACGCGCCCGTCGACTGGAATCCATGATCTGGCCGGACTCAGGGGGCGCAGCTTCGCCTACTCCGATCCGGCCTCCACTTCGGGCCATCTGCTGCCGGCAGCGGCCCTGCGCAACGCGGGGCTGGATCCGGACCATGACCTTGCCGTTCGTTATGCCGGCACGCATACCGCCGCTTTCGAAGCCATTCGCAACGGTCAGGTCGATGCCGCCGAACTCAACAGCGAAACAATCGCCGATGTGCGCGCAGTTGGCGAGTACGACCCGAAGGATTATGTGGTTCTCTGGCAGTCCGAACCCATCCCGCAAGGCCCGATTGCGGTTGCAGCCGGCCTCTCCCCGGCTTTTCGCCAGAAGCTCCTGACCGCGCTTATGAGTGTGGATGTCAGTAAAATCCGCCTCAATGATAACGGAAAAGATACGGTTGCCGCCTCCCGTCTGACACCGCAAACAGATGCCGCCTATGACGGAATCCGCAACCTCACGCCCATCATTGGCGTCGATACGCATCGGGGGCCGTGATGAGCGAGACGACGGACCGCTCCCTGCTGCTGCGTGGGATCACCAAATCTTATGAAACAGGTGCAGGCGGTTCGAAAACCGTTCTTGAGGGCATCGATCTGCATATTGGCCCCGGAGAACTGGTCGTGCTGCTCGGTGCGAATGGAAGCGGCAAGTCCACGACGCTCAAGATCGCATCAGGCATGATTGCGCCTACCGCTGGGGAAGTCCGGATCGGCAGGACCGATATCACCCAAATGCGTGGAGAAACCCGACGACAGTCCCGCATGAAACTGGGCATGGTGTTTCAGGATGCCCGCCTCATCAGGCGCAGAAGCGTCCTGTCCAATGTCCTGTGCGGCACCCTTGGACGTCATCAGAACATCGCCACAGCGCTGGGATTCCTCCCTCAGTCCGAACGTCCCCTCGCCATGGCGTGTCTGGAACGTGTAGGCTTGGGCGCTCTGGCGGGTCAGCGGGCTTCCACGCTGTCAGGGGGACAGGCGCAGCGTGTTTCTGTCGCCCGCGCCCTGGCCCAGAAGCCATCCGTCATTCTGGCTGACGAACCGGTAGCCAGTCTGGATCCTGAATCCGCAGAAGAAGTCATGACCCTGCTGACGACAGTGGCCCGGAACGAGCGACTGGCTGTTCTCTGTGTTCTCCATCAGATCGATCTGGCGCGCCGTCATGCAACCCGTCTCATTGGGTTGAAAAAAGGCCATATCGCCTTTGATCTGCCGGCCTCCGAAGTGACCGACACCATGATCTCGACCCTCTATACAAGAGACGCCCCATGACCAGAACAAATATCCAGCCCGCTCCCGACAGCGGCAACACGGCGGTCGCCCGCTTTTCGTCAGGCACGTTTCTGGGCTGGGGCGGAGCGGCCATCCTGCTGTTCATTCTGGCGCAGGCCGCCCATAACACACAGGTCAGCCCCACCAATCTCATTACGGGTGCCGGGCGGATTGTAGATATCGTCGGACGCGCGGTTCCCCCAGACTGGAGTCAGCTTCCATCCGAATGGGGCCCAACCCGCGAGACGATCGACATCGCCCTGATCGGGACAGCGCTGGGGGCCATACTGGCCTGTCCGCTGGCCCTTCTCTCGGCACGTACGCTTGTTCCCAATCCGGTCATCCGCATGCTGGCCCGAAGCATCGTCGCCTTGCTTCGGGCTGTTCCCGACCTCGTCTGGGCACTGATTTTCGTAACAGCCGTTGGTCTGGGGCCATTTCCCGGTGTCCTGTCCTTAATTCTGCATACCGCTGGCATGCTTGGCAGACTAGGTGCGGAAATGATTGAAGACATGGACGTGATGCCCCTGGAAGCGATGGAACTGGCAGGCGCCAATCGACTACAGATTTTCATACACGGCATTCTCCCAACTCTTATGCCTTCAATGTTTGGTCTGATCCTTTATAGGCTTGATGAAAACCTGCGCTGTTCCCTGGTGCTGGGGTTTGTCGGCGCGGGCGGACTAGGCTTTCAGCTTTTCACAGCCATCAGTCTCTTTCAGTATAGAACTGCGTCGCTTCTGCTTCTGATGATTCTGGCAATTGTTCTCATTGTGGAAACATCGTCTTCAGCAATAAGAAAACGACTGATGTGATCAATCTCCGCAAATTTTCTGGGATACACTGAAGCAGCTTGATACCCAGAAGATACCGCGCTCTGTGCGTCTTGAAAGGCTTATGACAATACCAGAAGCAGAGCCAAAACGGTAAACGACACCCCTATCGCCTTCGTTTCAGGTAACTATGGTGCATAACCCTTTTCTGAAAGCGAAATATGAGACGTCTCACCATCGCCGTCATATCCTGTTTATTCCTCCTGTTAACAGCATCTGAGGCGTTCGCTCAGAATTTTCCGGTTGAGCGGGCTGTCAACAATCTCGGCTTTCAGACGACTTATCAGAAAACAATTTCGGTCTGTGCGTCAGGGTGTGATTATTCCAGCGTTGTAGCGGCATTTACTGCTGCGGTCGGTCAGGCGCACAAACTAGCCACTCACGGCATCATCGTCGTCTCCGTTGCTGACGGCACCTATACCGAGACCGCACAGGCCTTCACGAACGATCCGGCGTCCTCTGCGGTTCAGGTCATCGGAAACACCCACGACCTGACAAAAGTGCAAGTCAATTTCACCCATATCTCCGGTACGAACCAGAGCGGCTTCATCGCAATCGGCGGCGGCCAGATTGGCCTGATCGACGGCATGACCATCAATGGTATTGGCGCACAGGCGTCTCATACAAACACCCGGACGACATGGAAGAACCAGTCTTACGGCGCCGGGATCATGGCGCAGGGAGGGTCGGTCATCAATCTCGGCCCGCACATGGATATCGAACATTTCTACTACGGCGTCGAAGCAGACGATGGCGGTGTTGTGAATGCCCGTTCGGGGGGTGTGAAAGCCGGAGATGCCGGCGATGTTGCATTTATGGCAAGGGGAAATGGCGTCATCGTCTGCACACCCTGTACGGCCGTTCGGGTCAGCGACCTCACCAATCCGGACACAGCAAAACTGGGCTATTGCTACGATGCCGAACGCGGAGGTGCGCTTTATATCGACGGTTCGACATGCTCACAGTTCGGATCGGGAGGACTTTACGCGCTAACCAACGGGAAAATGTGGGCGCACGGCGTAACCGTTTCCAATCCGCTGAACACAACTCTTGCGAAGGGCGCATACGCCTTGACCGGTGGCGTCATCGAAAGCCAGAACTCAACCTTTTCAGGGGGTTACATCGGCGCAGAAGCGCAGGATCTCGGCGTCATTACCTGTAATTATTGCACATTCAAAGGAGTGTCTTCCGATGGAGTTGTCTCTGACGGAGGCGCTTTTCTGGCGGGGTCTTCGGTCTCACAGAATAATGCGGGCTATGGCTATCATGCCATTCATCAGGGCGTCATCCGGCTCTATGGCGTAACCGCGAAAACGACCGGAAACAAAACCGGAAAATTCGCGGCAGACACAGCAGGGACGGCAAATGGCGTTGCCTATACCGCCGCTTCGGTTTTCGTCGGCAACTGAATCCTCCCGGCAGGCTCGCTGTTTCCAATCAACCCAGCCGCCTCCGGGCAGTTTTTATATCTGGAGAACGCTTCTTTCAGACCAAAAAGCAGATTAAAGACTGTATCCCATTCTCCGATACAGCCCGTTAATCACCGAAACACTGCGTCTCGCCTCGGCCAGATCAGGCGTTTCGTCCGTATTGTCGTAACCAAACCCCATATCATCGCCCAGCCACTGAACCACGATCCCGTCTCTTCTGGACACAACATAGACGTTTCCAAAACTCATACTGCACAGCGCTTCCGGCTGGGGAATGAGCCACGCGATCTGTCCGCGTACGGGAATGATGCTGTTGTCATTCCACAGCGCCCGCGCGCCATACCCGGTACAGTTGATGAAAACCGGTTCTGGAAGACCTGTCAGTTCAGACGGATGATGCAGGGTCAGGATCTTGATCTTTCCGCCCTGCTGCAGGAACTGCCGCATCAGATAGTCCGAATAGCTGGCAACATTGAAAATCAGATTGGGCTTCTTGTGCACTTCCGAATAAGGAAGCCGGCTGTCGTCCACCCGAATCAGGTTCCCCTGCGGTTCGATGTCCCGGATCCGCTCGTCCAGTCTGGCATAACCGATTGGATCGGCGTGAGGGGCGGAGGGTTCACGGGAATGCAGGCCATAAAACGTATCCCATTCCACCGGATTTCCCGGCAGCCCCTGAAGGCTCTGGTAACAGGAGAACGAATACCGGGCCATGCTCTCCCACCGTGCGGCAAATTCCGGTGTAACGGCGTCTGCGCGCGCAATGCGGGACGATGGCGTCCAGCTTCCGGACGCCCGTGACGAGCGGACGAACGGCGGCAGAGCCTCGGTATAGATCGTCACCTGCGCGCCAGCCTGCTGGGCGACGATGGCGGTTGTCAGACCAATCGCACCACACCCGATCACCCCGATATTTCGACTGACAGGCAATGCCCGCTCCACAGCCAGCTTCGCGCTCCCCCATGACAGCGACCAACCGCTACCACCATGTCCATAATTATGGACAACCGTCTTGTGCCCGACCTGAACAACATCCAGACGCGGCCCGGCGGCCCTGAAAGGACGCAGGCAGACCGTAATGCGGTCAATCCTGTCCGTCCGCGCCCGAATGACTGGAATGGAACGGACGTCAGCATCCAGATCGGGATTGAAAAGCGGTCGGGTCGCGCAGGCGGACAGGCCGGAAAGACCGACAACGGACGCCCCGCCTGCCATGACATGCCGACGGGAAAGAAGAGGCATCATAAAACCTTCCGGCTGGGACAGTGCATTCGATGGAAAACGAGCATCAGGCAAGCCGGGCAGGAAGGGAATTCTCAAAAAGCCTGCAAAGCATAGCCTCAGGTTATGGCCGCCCTGAAAAGCAGCCTCGGAGACGTTCCGCCACATCTCCTTTTGCAAAAGAAACGTAAAAAGAGTTTCATTCATTGCGGAAGGTACCGGAGCCCGCATCCGCTCCTTCCGCGAAACATTCAGCAACCCGCCTTCAGAACAAGGACCGCCAATGCGCCTGCGCCAGATCGAAGTTTTCTATGCGATCATGACGACGGGTTCGCTACGACGCGCCGCGGAGCTGCTTCATGTCTCGCAACCAGCCGCCAGCAAGGTTCTGCGCTACGCTGAACAGTCTTTGGGATTTGCGCTGTTCGAGCGGGCGGGAGGACGGCTTGTTCCAACGCGGGAAGCCCTCATCATGCTGCCACACGTCAACGCCATTTTCGAAAAACTGTCCGACCTCAAGCGCCTGACCAACAATCTGCGTTACGCGCGCGATGGGCACTCGATCAGTATCGGATGCGTACCGAGTCTGGGTCTGGGACTGGTGCCACGCGTGGTGCAGCGTTACCGCAAGGATCATCCGGGCATGGAGCTGACGATCGATGCCATGCACGGCACCGAAATCGTCTCGCGCATCATGAACCATGACCTCGATCTCGGAATCGTCTTCGGCGACTACACATTCGAAGGCATGACGGCCCTGCATCTTGCGGATATCCCGCTGATGATGATCGACGAAGAAGGCGGTGAAGGTCCGGTCAGCGTCACCGACATTGATCCCGAACGCTATATCGGGTTGAGCGAAAACGATCCCACAGCCCGCATGCTCGACATGCTGCTGGAAGAAGCGGGCGTTCCGGCCAAGACCCATGTGCGGGTTCGAACCCATTTCATGGCCGCCGAACTCGTGCGCCTCGGAGGAGGATGCGCCATCGTGGATGCCGTAACGGCCCTGCATCATCCGGGACTGTCACCGCCCCGCCCCCTTTCTCCGCCTCTGAGCGTCAGCTGTACCGTCCTGTTCCGGGCCGATCATGCTCTCTCGCATATTTCGCAGGATATCCTCGCCCTGCTCCGAAGCGAACTGGATGTCGATCTGCGCGCCCTGAAAAAATCCTGACAAAATGACGGGCAGATCTTAACCCGAGGTTAAGAGCACACTGCATCTTAGGACAGGACAGTCAGACCGTTTCGTGCTCTGAATGATGCTTCTTTTCGCAGGGTCCCGATGAATCCGGGGCCGGAAAATCATATTCAGAGCCGCCCATGATCCAGCCTGCCCGACAGTCCCTCATGCGCGCCATCTCGGCAGCGCTCCTTCTTTGCACGACATGCGCCACACACGCCGCAACGCTGCCCGCAGGACTACCCGAGGGCCTGACCGAACAGGTTATTACCACAACGGTAGAACATGCCCGCTCGGCCTTTGACGTGCCGGGAATTGCGGTAGCCGTGGTGCAGGACGGCGAGATCGTGTTCAGCCGCGGCTACGGACGACGCACACAGGACAGCGCGAGCGCGCCCGTCGACGCCCGCACGATGTTCGCCATCGGCTCCAACACCAAGGAATTCACCGCAACGGCACTGGCGCAACTGGTGGATCAGGGCAAACTGGGATGGAACGACCGCATCATCGATCACATGCCGGAATTCCGCGTCGCCGATCCGTCCATCACGCGGGACTTCCGCGTCTCGGATCTGCTGACACATCACAGCGGCATGGGACAGGGCGCAGGAGACCTGATGCTGTTTTCGCACAGCACCTTCACGCGCCCGGAGATTCTGGCGGCTCTGCCGTTCATGCCCTTTACGGCCCCCTTCCGCAGCGATTACGCCTATAACAATCTTCTGTATGTCGTGGCGGGCGCTCTGGTGGAGCGCATGACGGGCCAAAGATGGGAAGAGGTCGTCCAGAAACACCTGATCGACGCCGCAGGCCTGCCCGCCTGTCAGAGCACGCCACCGGTCAAAGGCCAGACAGACGTAGCCATCGGCGAAGGCGAGAGCACCGTCCTGCCAGACCGCAGCGCCCTGCGCCTGCCAGCCGTCGCACCCGCAGGCGGCATCTGGTGCAGCGCCGATGGCGTAGCACGCTGGGCCCAGACCTATCTCAATGGCGGCCGCGCCCCGAACGGCCGACAAATCTTCAGTCAGGCCAGCCGCGACACGCTCTGGGCGCCACACGGAATTCTGCCCCTGCCTGACACGGCCGCGGCCACAAAGACCCATTTCCGCGCCTATGGTTATGGTTGGTTCATGGAAGATTTCTTTGGTCTCAAGCGCGTCTGGCACACAGGAACCATCAGCGGAATGGTCAGCTATGTGACGTTCTTGCCAGAGCGGAAATCAGCCATTATCGTTCTGACCAACCATTACAGTCACGCGGCTCCTTTCGCCATCGCGACGGAACTCAGCGCCTATGTCGCGAACGGCAAAAGTGCGGACTGGGTTACGTATTTCCAGAACGAGCAGAATGCCAAAGAGGCGGCGAACAGGAAAAAAGCCGCCGAAACCGGCCCTGGCTCGCCCGCCCGACCTTTCATCACGCTCCTGGATGCAGCGCAAAAGGACTATATCGGAACCTATCGCGATGACTGGCGCGGCCCGATTTCGGTCAGTGGCCGGGGAAAGGATCTGCGGATGTCTTTCAGCCATGCTGACGGCCTGACCGGGACCCTCTCCGCCCTTCCGCATGATCTGTTCGTTGTTCGCTGGGATGACCGCGGGCAGGACGCTGATGACGATTCCTATGTCCAGTTCGAGCGCGACACGTCCGGTCAGGTGACCGGTCTGAAAATGCAGGTTATCGGTTCGGATTTCAGCTTCGATGCACAGGATCTGCATCCGAAGAAAATCAGTTCTTCTCCAGAGGCACTGACTCCCTGATTTATTGTTTTCATTACAAAACAACACCTTAACCGCAGGTTATGGGAAGATGGCCTCTTTGCATTGGCCCGAGCGGTTTGGGAAATGTAGGTTTTGATCATGATAATGGCGCAGGGGATTATAACATCTCCCTGCGCCCGGCCTCTGGACGTTCGGGACTTTTATGGCTGGCAAACGGACCATCACCATCATCGGCGGAGGCGTGATCGGCCTGACAGCCGCCTACGCCCTCGTCCGGGAAGGGCATGACGTCACCCTGATCGAACGTCGCGGAGACGTTGGGCAGGAAGCCAGCTTCGCGAATGGCGGCCAGCTCAGCTACCGCTATGTCAGCCCACTGGCCGATGCCGGGATCGCGCGGGACGCCCTGGGCTGGCTGTTTCGCCCAAACTCCCCGATCTCCCTTCGCCTGACGGCCGATCCGTCCCAGTGGCGTTGGCTGCTCGCGTTCCTGCTCGCCTGTAACCGGCAGACAAACCGCCGCAATGCTGGCGTCCTGCTCGATCTGGCGCTCAGTGGGCAGGCGGAACTTCAGACCTATCGCGAAGAAGGCTTGCGGGACTTCCTGTGGCGGCGTCCGGGAAAGCTCGTCCTGCACCGCAACGCCACCACTTTCCACAAAGCTGCGAAATCCGTCAGCGACCCGCAGCGCCAACATGCGCTCTCCCCGTCCGAATGCGCGGAGATCGAACCCGCCTTCGCAGGTCTGCGTGACAAGATCGCGGGCGGTATTTTCTCGCCCGAAGACGAAGTCGCAGACTGCTTCCTGTTCTGCGAAGCCCTGCGCGATGCCCTCGCATCGACACCGAATTTTCGGCTCATCCATAGCAACGCCACCCTCACGGCTGGTCCCAGAAACCGTTGTACCGTCTTGCTTGAGGGCAAGCCGTTCGAGACCGATCTCGTCGTTCTCGCAGCCGGGATCGCCTCCCGCAAACTGGCCCGACCGCTCGGGATCGACCTGCCGCTTTACGGCCTGAAAGGCTACAGCCTGACTACAGGTCCGCGCCCCGGCCTCGTTCCTTCGGTCAGCGTAACGGATTATGATAACCGCGTGGTCTATGCCGGGCTGGGCGACCGCCTGCGGGTTGCCGCGATGGTCGATATCGGCGCGCAGGACACACGCCTGAACCCCAAACGCCTCGGCGAACTCCGCGCGCTCGTGAACGAAACGCTTCCGGGCGCGCTGAGCCAAGGCACACGGGGTCAGGGCGACGATACACCTTGGGCCGGACTGCGCCCCGCCACCCCCACGGGCGTCCCGATCATCGACCGCACCCGGTATGACAATCTTCTGCTCAATGTCGGGCAGGGCGCCCTTGGCTTCACGCTTTCGGTCGGCTCGGCCCTGAGACTGAAAGAGATCGTGGCCGGGTGCGATTCCCGCGCCGTCAGTTGAAAAAGGAAAAGGTTCTTATGCAGGCCACCCGCCGCACGGTTCTTCTTGGCGGCGTCGCTGCCACCCTGTCCGCGACGGGATTCAAGACCCGCGCCGCAGCCCCCCTTCAGGGTCTAAAAGGCCTCGGCCAGCCGGTCGAAATTCTGGAAGACCGCTGGGGCGTCCCCCATGTCCGCGCGCAAAGCATCCCTGACGCTTTTTTCGCAGACGGCTATCTGATCGCCCGCGACAGGCTGTGGGAGCTGGATTTCGGCCATCGCCAGTCTCTGGGGCGTCTGGCGGAAGTGTTCGGCCCGGCCTTCGTCCCCTCCGACACGGCCAACCGGCTGGTGCTGTTTCGCGGTGATGCCGAGGGCGAACTCGCGGCCTTTCCTCAACTGACCCAGGACTGCGCCCGCGCCTATGTCGCCGGGATCAACGCGCGCATCGCGGAAGTCACCGCAACACCCGCTCTCCTGCCCCCGGAATTCGGCATTTTCGCCGCCACACCTCTGCACTGGGATGTGCTGGACCTGATCCGTATCCGCGCCGAAGTTACCGGCAACACCCGCACCGAAATCCGCCGCGCCCGACTGGCCGTACGCGGTGCGCTGGCCTACGACGCCCTCATCACGCCGCTGGAACCTGTTCATGACCTGCGGGTGCCGGACGGGCTGGACACTGCCGCCATCAGCGAAGCCGATCTCGGACTGTTCGGCGTGCTTCAGGCCCCCCTGCCCCGCCACGACATCCGCGCCGCAGCCGATGACGGCACGCGACGACGAAACGAGGGCAGCAATGCCTGGGTCATCGCCCCCTCCCGCACCGCAACCGGCCGTCCCATTCTGGCCAACGACCCGCATCTGTCCTTCGGCGTGCCCGGCCCGCGTCACGTCATTCATCTGACGGCACCGGGGCTGGATGTAATCGGCGGCGGCGGGCCGGGTATGCCCGGCGTGATGCAGGGCCATAACGCGACGATCGCCTTCGGGCGGACGAATTTCCATATCGATCAGGAAGACCTGTTCATCCTGCGCACCAACCCCGCCGATCCGCTGCTTTATGCCCATCAGGGCGGCTGGAAACGCATGGAACAGGTCGAGACGCGGATAGCAGTCCGTGGCGAGGCCGAGCGTGTGGTGAGCCTGTTCTATTCGGTGCACGGGCCGATCGTCTCACGCGATCCGGCACGTAACCGCGCCACCTCAGTCTCCGCCACATGGCTTGCCCCCGGCGCGAACGGGCTTCTGGCCAATATCGGAATCAATCTGGCCCATGACTGGACCAGCTTCCGCGAAGCCCTGCGCGTCCATACCAGCCCGACCAATTTCACCTATGCCGACACCAGCGGCAATATAGGCTGGCAGGCCGCAGGCGGTCTGCCCCGTCGCGCGCCGGGACATGACGGGCTGATGCCCGCACCGGGAGACGGGCGATACGACTGGCAGGGTCTTCAGCCGCTCGAAGCCCTGCCCAGCAGCTTCAATCCCGCCCGCGGCTGGTTCGGAACATCGAACGAGATGAACCTGCCCCCCGACTATCCGGTCGAGGAACGGCGCGTCAGTTTCGAATGGCGCGACGGCTTCCGCCACGAACGCGTGGCTCAGGTGCTGGATGCCACGCCGCGTGCGACCCTTGCCGACAGCGTAGCCCTGCAACACGACACATTCTCTGTGCTGGCGCTGCAAATGGTCCGGCTCCTACCCGACGTCCCGCCCGACCTTGCCGCAGAGGCCGCAGTGCTCAAAGCATGGAACGGTCGTGTGGATGCGTCGAGTGCAGCCGCCGCGCTGTATGAAGTCTGGTGGACCCGGCTCGAACGTGCCCTGCACGCGCTCATCATCCCGGCCGCCCTGCACGACCTGCTGCCGGGGCCGGTGAACGCCACGGTTCAACTCTCCCTGTTCCAGTCCCCCGACGCCCGCTTTGGCGCAGATCCGGTGAGCGCACGGAACAGGATGCTCGTCGAACAGTTCCGGGAAGCCGTTCAGGAGTTGCGGAAGCGCCTCGGCCCGCTTCCCGCCGCATGGCGTTGGGGCGCGCTTCATACCATCACGCTGCGTCACCCGCTCGCGTCCGTCCCGGCCATCGCCGCAGCTTTCCCCACGGTCGGCGGTCCTTCCGCCCAGAGTGGCGGCGACCCCTATACCGTCATGGCCCGCTGGTACAGTCCCCAGACCGGGGGGGCCGACGCCTATGCCACGACCGGAGGCGCCAGCTATCTGATGGTGTGTGACGTCGGCGACTGGGACCGCTCACTCTATCTCAACTTTCCCGGACAGTCCGCCGATCCGAAATCGCCGCATTACGCCGATTTCCTGCCTGTCTGGCTGCGTGGGGCCATGCAGTCGCTGTCTTTCAGCACCCGCAATGTCGATGCGGCCACTGTCCGACGTATGACACTTCGACCGGAGGATCGACCATGAGCAACTGGCATATTCGCAGCCTCACACTGATCGCCCTCGCGGCCCTGTCTTCAGCCGCACAGGCGCAGACACGGGTCCAGACGCCCACCGAGACCACCCATGCGCTGGATCATGTTCTGACGCAGGGTGAGGTCCGTCCGCTGGCCGCCATTGCCGCCGTCCGTCTGCGACACGGTCAGGTTGCTTACAGCTATTATGGCGGCTTTGCGCGACAGAGCCCGGACGCAACGGTGCCTGTTGGGCCACAGACGCTCTTTCGCATCGCTTCGATTTCAAAAGTCGTCACGACCATCGGGCTGATGGAACTGGTCGAGCAGGGCAAGATCAACCTCGATCACGATGCCTCCGACTATCTGGGATTCCGGCTCCGCAATCCGGATTTCCCCCAGACACCGATTACGGTGCGGATGCTGCTCAACCATACGTCCAGCATTCGCGACGGTGACAGTTACACACTCCCTCCCGAACACCGCATCAGCGAAGTCTTCGACGCAACCCACAAACCCGGCGATGCCAGCTATCATTTCGCCCATGGCGAGGGACACGCGCCGGGCACATGGTTCAGCTACTGCAATCTTTGCTATGGCCTTGTCGGCACGATCATGGAGCGTGTCAGCGGCGAGCGCTTTGACCGTTACCAACAGGCGCATGTGCTTGATCCGCTCGGGATTGATGGCGGCTATAACCGCGCCACCCTCACCCATCCCGAACGCCTCGCCACGCTCTACAGCCACCAGCCCACAGGATGGAACGCCGAGACAGACACCCTGCCACTGGTGCAGGTCTGGGATCCTGTCGCACTCGCTCAATACAAGCCCGGAACCAATGGCACGCTGTTTGCCCCTCAGGGCGGCCTGCGGATTTCCATGGAAGGGCTGACCCGGCTGGCTCGTTTCATGCTCGGCCACGGCACGCTGGACGGCACGACGCTGCTTTCGGCCCGCAGCATCGCCCTGATGCAGACGCCGAGTTGGCAGTATGACGGAAAGAACGGCGACTGCCCCTACCCAATCGCCAGCTACGGCCTGAGCATGGCGCGCCTGACCGGAGCACGGGATTCTTCGGGCCGCGAAACCCGGCCCTATAAAGGCTATTCCGGCGATCTGGCCGGTCATCTCGGCGATGCCTATTCGCTGCATTCGGGCTTCTGGTACGACCCCACAACCGGCGACGGCTTCCTGTTCGCCGCAGACGGCTTCCCCGACGCCGGGCAGGAACGTGCGGGCCTCTTTTCATCATTCACCCGCGTCGAGGAAGAGATCTTCACCGCCCTCGCCGGAGCCGGGAAAGACATCCCATGACCCTTCGCCTGTCCCTCCTTGCTGCCTCGGCGCTCCTTGCCGCCACAGTCTCCGGCGCAAACGCAACCCCCACGCAGGACAAAATCCAACTGGGTACCCTTCTGGCCATGCCCTATGCCAACGGCCTGACCGGGGCTGCGAAATCGGCGCGTCTGGCCTGGGTCGAACGTCGGGACGGCGTCCGCAATATTCTGATCTCGGACGGAGGCGCTGCCCCCCGCAGGGTCACGGCCTATACGCAGGATGACGGGACCGATCTGTGGGGCCTCGCTCTCAGCCCGGACGGACAGACACTGGCCTTCGTCGAAGGCGGCGATGCGGAATATCCCAACGACCACGCCCCCAATGCCGGCAACGCCGCTGTCCCGGGCAAGGAAACCGTGCGCGTCCTCCTGCCCGATGGCCGAACCGTCACCGCCGGAGAAGGACATAGCCCCGTCTTCTCCCCGGACGGACGCCTGCTCGCCTTCATGCGCGGCGGCACACTTCTTGTTGGGCAGCCGGGCCAGACGCCGCGCGTGGTCATGACCACGCCGGGCGACATCACCGCCCTGCACTGGTCCCCGGACAGTAACCGTCTCGCGCTCGAAATTGACCGGGGCTCCCACAGCCTGATCGCGCTCTGGGACGCCAGACACAGCAGCGCCGCACCCGTGTTCCTGCCCGCCGCACTGGGCCACGATCAGGACGCGACCTTCTCGCCAGACGGACGCGCTATCGCCTTCGTCCGGGCCTATCAGCCGCTTTTGACGGCCGAACGCGGCAAGGGACATTTCTGGTCCCTTCAGGTCTATGACACCGCCTCCGACGCAGAGCATATGCTTTGGACCGCACCGGAAGGCACCGGGAACCGCTTCTGGGCGCCTGAAGGCATGGACCTGACATGGACCCGCAACGGACAGCTCCTGTTCCCCTGGGAAGGCAGCGGCTGGCTCCGCCTCTGCGCCCTCAGCGTCACTGCACCGGCCTCAACACCACACTGCCTGACGCCGGATCACGCCGAAATCGCGTCTTACCGTCTGTCAGCGGATGAAACACGCCTGCTCTACACGGCCAATATCGGCGATCCGGATCACTGGCGCGCGTGGTCCCAGCCCCTCGATAACACTCAACCCGTAGCCCTCAGCGCACCCAACGAGCAGGTCATGGACCTTACACTGGCGGGACCGGCCATTGCCATGATGGCCACCGGCACAGAGCAGCCCGCCCATCCGGTCGTCCTTCAGGACAACGCCCGACACGTTCCCGTGACGCCCGCCGTCCCGGACGGCTTCACATTCACGCCTCCTCAGGTCGTCCATTTCCACAGCGAGGACGGCCGAGACATTCACGGACAACTGTTCCTGCCGCCCGCCGAAACACCCGGCCCGCATCCTGCGCTGGTTTTCGTGCATGGCGGCCCCCACCGCCAGATGCTCCCGGCCTTCAATCCGATGGGCTATTATTCCAATGCCTATGCCATGAACCAGTATCTGGCATCGCGCGGATATGTCGTGCTGGCCGTCAATTACCGCAGCGGCACCGGCTACGGCGTAGACTTCCGGACCGCCCCCGGAATCGGCCGTGCCGGTGCGAGCGAATACAAAGACGTTCGCGCAGCCGGGCTTTTCCTGCGCAACCGCTCAGATGTGGCCCCGGGCAAAATCGGCATCTGGGGCGGAAGCTGGGGTGGTTATCTGACCGCTCTGGCTCTGGCCCGCAACAGCGACCTGTTCGTAGCCGGAGCCGACTTCCACGGCGTCCATGACATGACAGAGCCAGATCATTCCGGTCTCTCCCCCGAAGAAAAACAGCGGGAAAAGGACAGCGAATGGCACTCCTCCCCGATCGCGGATATCGCCCATTGGCGCTCGCCCGTTCTGCTGATCCACGGGGATGACGACTTCAACGTCGAATTCGAACAATCCGTCCTGCTGGCGCGCATGCTCGTGGAGCGGAACATTCCGTTCGAGGATCACGTCTTCCCCGGCGAACGCCATGCTTTCCTGCGGACACAGGACTGGCTACAGGCCTATCTGTGGACGCTGCATTTCTTTGATACAAAGCTTCCAACCATACAGTCTCATTGATCTTCTATCGGATCTGCCAACGGAAAAAATATCCTGAAATGGCAGATCCTTGCGGAAAACGGGCCATCACTTCCTCTATCGCCCCCAAAATATTGCCTTCGTGAAACGTCAGGGGATGGCGCGTACATAACTTCGGGTTATATGGCGCGCGCAGTTTCGACATCGACGCCTGCGCGACCGACAGGCATATTAATTCGAAACCGAAACATCACCGCCCACTGGCGCTTATCGAAGGAACGAGGGTATGACCGCCAGACTGTCCCTGAAGTCTTATTTCCTGTCTTTTGCGGCCCTGTCATCGGGCGCAACGTTCCTCATGCAGCAGCAGGCTTACGCTGCCGCAACGGTCTCCACGCCTGCCGATACCAAGGCCGATGCCAAGCACGCATCCTTGCAGCCTGCGAAACCTGCCGCAAGTCACAAAAAGACACAAAAACAGACTAACTCCAACCGGGAAGTCATCACTGTTACGGGCAGTCACATCGCAAACTCGCACATCAAGTCCCCGACCCCCATAAGCTCCCTTAACCAGCAGGAAATCCTGAATCAGGCGCCGAGCAACAACCTCGCCGACCTGATCAACCAGATGCCGCAGTTCGCAGGCAGCCAGACGCCCCAGAACTCTGCCTACTCCCTCAGTGACGGCACAGCCGGCATCAACGCGCTCAACCTGCGCAACCTCGGCCCTGTCCGCTCCCTCGTGCTAATGGACGGCCGACGGATCACGCCTTCCGCCATCACCGGCATCGTCGACATCAACACAATCCCCCAGCAGCTCGTCAAACGCGTGGACGTCGTGACGGGCGGTGCATCCGCGCAGTACGGCTCCGATGCCGTTGCAGGTGTCACAAACTTCGTACTCGACAAAACCTATACGGGCCTGAAAGTCAGCGCGGATTCCGGCATTTCGGACTATGGGGACGGTGAGAACGAACACGCCGCCATCGCAGGTGGCTTCGGCTTCGCCCACGGCAAGGGCCACGTCCTGCTCAGCGGCGACATCGCCCATCAGGACGGCATTTTCCACGTCTCCCGCAGTTGGAACGTGAACGGCAGCCGCATCGTCGCCAATCCCGACTATGTCGCAGGAAACGGCCAGCCCTATTACCTTCGCGTCGGTGATGCAGGCACCAACAACGTCATGCCCGGTGGCATCATCAATGCTTCCACGGGCGGCGTGGCCAACTCCCTGCGCGGGATCTATTTCGGCCCCGGCGGCAGCGTCAATCACTACAACTACGGCTCGTTCTCAACGTCCAGCGTCTCGGTCGGCGGCGACCAGAACCTTGCCAACAACAACAAGAACATCGGCCTGGAGCCCCAGAGCGACCGCAAAAACCTCTTCGGACGCCTGAGCTATGACGTCGCGCCCTGGATGACCCTGTATGCGGAAGGCGCCTATAATGAGAGCGAATACGTCTACAATTCCGGCCCCCAGTATATCAGTTCGGTGTCCCTGAAAGGGACCAACCCCTATCTTGTCGATGCGCTCGGCGCGGCAGCCCTTCAGAACGTCTCGAATGTCACCGTCGGCACGACTGCGCTCGACATGCCGTATCGCCGGACCGACAACACGCGCAACGTCCAGCGCTACACGTTCGGTGGCGAAGGCAATTTCGAGATGTTCGGCAAACGCGCCTCATGGAGCGCCTACGGCCAGTATGGCGTCACCCATACGCACGAACAGATCTATAACGTCATGAACACGGCGAAGATCGCCAACGCGACTGACGCCGTCCGCAACTCCGCCGGACAGATCGTCTGCCGCTCGTCCCTGACCAATCCCGGCAATGGCTGTTCCCCCATCGACTGGCTGGGAACGGGCGTCATGTCTCCCGCATCCATCGGTTACGTCCTTGACGCACCATGGCGGAACCAGCGGTTCCAGGAAATCGTCTCGGGCGTGAACCTTTCCACGATCCCGTTCGCAACATGGGCAGGCGACGTGAACGTAGCCGTCGGCGGCGAATATCGTGACGAACGCTCATCGGGATATGTGCCGACCGAATACCAGTCCGGCTGGTCCGTCGGCAATTACCGCCCGACCTTCGGCCATTACAACGTCAAGGAAGCCTATCTCGAAACTGCCGTTCCGCTGGCAAAGGGCCTGGCCTTCAACGGCGCCGTCCGCGCTACGGACTATTCGACCTCCGGCTATGTCACGACATGGAAGATCGGTGGCACCTGGCAGCCCATCAGGGACGTCCTGCTCCGCGCCACGCAATCCCACGACATCCGCGCACCCAACATCAACGAACTCTACAATGCCGGAACGTCCCAGACGACAAGCGTGCTCAACCCGGCAACGGGCCTGACGAACACCGTTCTCGCCACCACGACCGGCAACACGAGACTGCGCCCCGAAACGGCCAATACGACCGTCGTCGGCGCTGTCATTACGCCGCGTTATGTGCCCGGTATGGCGATCTCGGTTGACTGGTTCCACACCAAGATCAAGAATGCGATCGAACAGTTCTATCCGCAGTCCATCATCAATGAATGTTACTCCGGATACACCACGTTCTGCTCGGCCATCCGGCCCGACCCGACAGGCACGCGCGATCTGCTGATCAGCGCCTCCCCGTTCAACTTCGCCAAGCTCGAAACCAGCGGCATCGACATCGACGCCTCCTACACCTTCCCGCTCCGCCGCCTGCTGCGCGACGCCGACGGCAAGATCACCATCCACGGTCAGGCCACGAACTATCTGAAATATGTCTCGGCTTCCGGCGTGGGCTACACAGTCGACACATCGGGCGACATCTCGTCCGGGCCGCCGCGCTGGATCTACCGCTTCTCGGCCACCTACAGCACCGACCGCTACAGCCTCACAGCCATCGCCCATGGCATCAGCGCAGGCAACTATTCCAACAGCTATATCCAGTGCTCTGGAACGTGTCCGGCGTATAACGCCAATTATCCCACGATCAACAACAACCGCGTCACGGGCATTTTCTACTTTGATATGAACGCGACCTACACTCTGCCGGTCGAGAAAATCGGCAAGATGCAGATCTTCCTGACCGTCACCAACCTCGCCAACACGTCCCCGATCCTGCTGCCGGAAGGCGGACTCGAAGCCGACGAAACCTACAGCAACCTGCTGGGCCGGGCCTATCGCGGCGGTATCCGCATGGAGTTCTGAGCCAGCCTTTCCGCACCTGACCTGCCTACGAGGCTGCCTGTCTCCCCGACACAGGCGGCCTCATGTCTTTTCAGCTTCCAATCCCACTCAGCCAGGGCCTTCATGCATCAGATCTCCAGCCATGTTCCGCACCGTTTGCCCCGGCTCTTCCACAAGCTGCTCTCCCGCGCCACCGCCGGACTGCCTATCGTCCTGAGTGCCTGCGCCGTCCAGAGCAGCCCACCCCCTCTCAGCCCGCACGCCCTTGCGAAGCAACTCGCTCCCATCCTGCAACCCTCGCAGGATCAGGGCGTCCGATGGGGCATCGTCATTGCCACCCAGGACGGAAAAATCCTCTTCTCCCGCAACGCCAGAGGACGCTTCATCCCGGCCTCGAACACCAAACTGTTCACCACAGCCGCAGCCATGGCCGAGGTTGCAGAACTTGACCATGAAGCCACCGCACACCCCACAACGCTCCTGCTCGCCTACCGCCACAACGGAGCACCGGACCTCATCCTGCGCGGCTCGGGTGATGCCGCCCTGTCCGATGACGCTGCCTGCAGAACCGACTGCCTGAAAACACTGGCGGATGCCGTCTCCGCCAGGGGCCTCAGACATATCCACGCCATCATCGCGGATGACCGGCTTTTTACGGACGAACGCTGGGGCGACGGATGGAGCTGGAACAACCTGCCGACACAGTGGGGCACCGCTGTCTCGGCCCTGACGCTGAACGACAACACCGCCGAACTGATCGTCCAACCCGGAGCCCACCCAGACGACCGCCCGATCGCTCACTGGTCGGCACCCGACGAAGGCCTGTCCCTACTCAATCAGGCCCTGACAGTTCCGGACGGCAAAGCTGAACTGAGTTTTGAAAAGAAGCCTGGCGACAACCGCGTCGTTCTGACAGGAACACTCCCGCTCACCGCCCCCGTCCAGACACTGAAAATCGGTCTGGACGACCCGGCCCTCTCAACCGCCCGTCACTTCAAATCCCTGCTGCACGACGCAGGCATCCGGGTGCAGACGGTACAGGTCCGACACCGTCTGACCAAAACCGCCGCTGATACTCCCACACCAGACGCCCGTATCCTTGCCACCCTGCCCGCTCCTGATCTGAAAGACGACATCCGCCACCTGCTCAAAGTCAGCCAGAACCTCCATGCCGAGCTTCTGCTGCGCCGTCTGGCACTCGTGCACGGAAACGGTTCGGTCGCGGACGGCCTCACAGAACGCAGCCGGGTGCTGGCAGCGCTAGGCCTGTATGCCGCAGGCGTCGCGCTTTATGACGGCTCGGGAATGTCCCCCTACAACCGCGTCACGCCACAGAGTGTCATTCAACTCCTGCGTCTCGCGGAGCTTCAGCCCTGGGGCGCAGACTGGCGCGACGATCTTCCCCTCGCAGCGCAGGACGGAACGCTGGTGCACCGCTTCATCGGCACCCCCGTCGCGGACCACCTGCACGCAAAAACCGGCACACTCGCCGCCACGCATTCTCTGTCCGGCTATCTACACACCACGCACGGCCAGACACTTCTGATCGCCATTTTCGCAAACGATATCCCGGACGACCTGCCGCATCCGACCAAAATCATGGATGATCTCGTCACCGCCGTCGCCAAAGCCGAGTAACGAAAGACCGGAAGCCCGCCTCACATGCCCCACCCTTCTTCCGCGCACCCCGCCCGAAAAACGAGCATCGGCCGCCGCACCTTCATGGGCCTGTGCGCGGGAACTGCGGCCACATCATGGGCAACCGCTTCGGGCCTCGCGGCCGGATGCCTCTCCCCTGCCAAAGTCCGAACCGGCTACGACGTTCTCGAAGCCGACCACTATCAGGCCCTCAAAGGCCGAAAACTGGGCCTGATCGCCAACCCCACAAGCGTGGACCGCCATCTGCGCCATATCGCGGACCGATTGCACGCCGCACCGGGCGTCAACCTGAAAGCCATTTTCGGACCGGAACACGGATTTCGCGGATCGGCACAGGCGGGTCATGCCGAAACGAAAAGCATTGACCCCCGCACCGGCATCCCCGTCTATGACATGTACACGCTCTCCGGCCCGAAGCTGGATGCGCTCCTGAAATCGGCAGATATCGACCTTCTCGTCTTCGACATTCAGGATATCGGCGCCCGGTTCTACACCTATATCTGGTCCATGTTCGACGCCCTCGCCGCCTGCGCCCGCTGCGGCATCGCGTTCATGGTGCTGGACAGACCCAACCCCATCACAGGCCTGCACCCCAGCGGCCCCACCCTCGATCCGGCCTTTTCTTCATTCGTGGGCAGGGTGCCACTTCTTCTGCGACACGGCATGACCGTGGGCGAACTCGCACGCCTGTTCAACAGCCAGTTCGTGCCCCAACAGGCAGGACGCCCCGCCCAACTCAACGTCATCCCCATGACCGGCTGGCGGCGCGATCTGTATCTGGACGAAACCGACCTCGTCTGGGTGCCTCCAAGCCCCAACATGCCCGACATCACCACAGCCCTCGCCTATCCGGGGACCTGCCTGTTCGAAGGCACAACCCTCTCTGTCGGCCGCGGGACGGCATCGCCCTTCCTCACACTCGGCGCGCCCGATCTGGACGCGACCCGTTGGGTGGACAGCCTCAACGACGCCGCCCTGCCGGGATGCCTGTTCCGCGAAGACTGGTTCACACCCACCGCAGACGTCGCGAAAGAGCAGCTATGCCACGGGCTTCAGTTCGCCATCATGGACCGCAAGTCCTTCGATCCATTGCTGACAGGCGTGACCCTGCTTCAAAGCGTCCTGAAAATATCGGACCGCCCGATCTGGAGAAAATCCGGCGCAACCTTCGACATCCTTGCCGGTAGCAGCACCCTCCGCCAGCAGCTTTCCCAGAACCTGTCAGTCACCGAAATCATGGCAGGCTGGAAACCTGAGGAAGCGGCCTTCACTCAGAAACGCCGCCCTTTCCTGCTCTACTAAAACTATAGGGTTTCTCATTTTTCAGATTCAGGCAGTGTTGATCTGAGGTAAAAATCTGCTTCAGTCTTGGAAAAGACCTTAAACTGCTCATCACACGCGATCGATAGTCACCTATGTCCAATGATTTGTAAGAAATAAAATCCAACCGGCCGCCATGAGCATACAGGCCACAGAGATGGGTGCTCCGACACGCGAAAAAGTTGCAAAAGAAATTTTTACACCGCAACGAGCTGCCTGTTCGACAACGATAATACCAGCAAGACTACCGAAAATTATCAGGTTACTAAAGAACCCTGTTCCCAGCGCCAGGGCTGCCCCTATAGCATTAACATTTGTACCCGGACTTAAAAATGGGACCAGCAACATAACAGTCGGATTATTCCCGATAATGTTGCTCAAGGTCGCACTTGTTAAGAACAGGGACAAAGGATTGTTTAAATCAATTCCATACCTATGAAGGTCATGCAAAATATTTTGAGGCAAACCTGTCTTCGACAGGGCCGCATTCACGATGAACAGGCCCGATATCAGCAACAAAAGATTTGCATCCACTCGCCGCAAAACATCGCTTGATGATATTTTTCGATTCAACAATAGAATTGCGGCGGCTGTCAGTGCCACCAGTTCTTTTGGCCAGACATCCAGAACAAATGCAATAATGACAGCAATGGTGATAAAAATTGCCTTACAGGTTTCAGGGATATTCAAGGAATTTGGGGCTGTTTTGTCTGTATCTTCCCCTTCCGAAACCCTTGCATGCTCTAAAGTCCATTTGCCCCGATACATCCAGGCAACAATGCCCCATACAATTGGCAGGGATACCAAAGCCGGTATTCCAGCTACGGATAAGAAGCCTGTAAATGAAATCCCCAATTCCTGGGCCGCAATCATGTTCTGGGGGCTTCCAATTAAAGTCCCGGCTGATCCGGTGTTGGCTGCAAAGCAGAAAGCCAGCAGAAACGGAACCGGATTAAGACCACGCGCCAGGGTAACGGATACCAGAAGAGGCGTCATGGCGACGACCACGACATCATTTGTCAGCAGTGCAGAGAGGCCCCCAGACACCGCAACGAAAACGGCTAGAAGCGTTACTGGCCCAACAGAAAGCGTTGCAACTTTGCGTGCCGCCCATTCATAAAAACCTGATTCAGCAAATGCACCCGAAACGACCATCAGGCCGAACAGCATTCCGATCGTTCGATAGTCCACTGCTACCCATGCAGCCTTGGCACCGATGCTGCCAACGGCCATCATCGCCATGGCACCAATCATGGCCGCGCCCGTACGATCGACTTTGAAGCCGGGCAACTTGCCCAGCCCCATTGCCAGATAAACCATCAGAAAAATAAAAAGTGTTATATTCATAAACTATACCCGCCCAGACATCGGGAACATCAAAACTCAATTTTGAAGACCACTCCTGAGCAGCCGATTAAATATTTTCTTTTTTCGCCTGATGATATTCTTTTCTGATTTCCTCAATATTAACGGTCGGTTCTGGAAAACGCAGATCCATATCCTGAAGGGTTTTCCAGATGATATTGGATACAGCCAGGTTCCTGAACCATTTGTTATTCGACGGAATAATGTACCAAGGCGCATGTTTTGTAGAACATTTTTCCATCATGTCCTGATAGGCGGCAGTATACTTATCCCAGTATTCCCGTTCCTTATAATCAGCATCGCTGATTTTCCACTGCCGGGCCGGGTCGTCCAGACGTTGACGAAAGCGTTCCAGTTGCTCTTCCGGCGTAATATACAGGAAGAACTTCAGAATGGTCACATTGTTCGCAACCAGCATTTTTTCAAAATCATTGATAAGATCGTATCGATTTGACCAGATTTTTTTGGGAACAAGATCATGCACTCTCGTCACAAGAACATCTTCGTAATGCGATCTGTTAAAGACACTGACCTGCCCGCGAGCAGGTGTATGGGGATGCACGCGCCATAGAAAGTCGTGAAGCTTTTCTTCTTCCGTTGGCTGTTTAAAGCCATGCACGGATGTTCCCTGAGGGTTCATCGCTTTCATGACGTGCCAGCACGTTCCATCTTTGCCGGCAGCGTCAATCCCCTGAAGAACAATCAAAAGAGCATGTTTCTTTTCAGCATATAATTTTTGCTGATACGCACTGACAAGGGCCTGATGTTCTTCAATATCCTTATCGGCGTCATGCTCTGTTTTGTAATGCGCGTGATATGACGCGTTGACATCCTTAAGACGAACTTCAGTTTTCGGCTTAACGATCAATTTACGACGTAAATCCATAGCAATAATCCTTTTTCGAAATCAAAAATTAGCTGTGAGCAATCGGCTGAACCAGTTTCAGACTATTTTTTTCGCGACGCTTTATTTGAGAGTTGGAAATAATCTTGACGGCATCGATAATGACCATCCAGATCAAGGCATAGGCCCAAACAACACCAATCATGATCCAGGGTAGTGCTGGAACGAGAATGCCGAAGACGCAAAGCAGCACGGCCACGATCTGCGTTCCAACAACCGCAAGAAAGAGCGGGCGGCTGGGATACGGAGGCCGAAAGATCGTATTGCGGGTACGCACAACGAACAGAAGCAGGTGGCCGCCAGCAGCAAGTTGAAGGAAAATCATCGTCTGAAGATGAGCGGTCGTGAGAGGAACGATGTCCATCAACCAGGGCGTATGCATCCAGCCGACGCCGAGAAGAAGAAGCCCAAAACTTTCAGCCAAAGACGCAATACCCATGATGGAAGAGAACGAAATAATACGGTGCATGTTCCACCGCACCGGTTCGGGCGACGTCACGACGTTGTCGTAAGCGATTGTCATGATCGGAATATCGTCCAGCAGCGCCAGAACGACGATCATGATCGCGGTCAGAGGCTGGAAACCGAAAACGAGATATGCGGCGACGACAAGGAACATGATATCGATCGTCATTGCGATACGATAATAAATATATGACGTGATACGCTCGAAGATTGCTCGCGCTTCCACGATCGCATTCACGATTGTTGATAGTCCCGGAGCTGTCAGGACGAGTGCCGCTGCAGAACGGGCTGCGTCTGTTGCCCCGCTGACAGCGACCCCACAATCAGCCTGTTTGAGAGCAGGAGCGTCGTTAACGCCGTCACCTGTCATGGCGACGATATGACCCAGTTCCTGCAAGGCTTTGACAATTTCAAACTTATGCTCGGGAAAGACGCGCCCAAATCCATCCGCGACTTCAACGGCGCGTGCCGCATCAACCGGAATTTTGTTTGGATTCATATCTGCTGAGAAGATGTCGCTCGCCTTGAGCAGATGCTCGCCCAGTCCCAACTGATGGGCGATTTCAGAGCCGATCGCGACGTCGTCGCCTGTCACCATTTTTACCGACAACCCAAGCTTTTTCGCCTGAGCAATCGTCGCTGCCGCATCCGGGCGCGGCGGATCCAGCATGGGCAGAAGCCCCAGCAAGGTCCAGGTCGCTCCATCATCCTGAGAAAGCGCTACACCCAGAGATCTGGTGCCATGGCTGGCCAGTTCGGAAACTTTACCGAAATATTCGGCCGTCGGAGTGTTATCATTCGCGCCAGCCGGCTCTTCTTTCATTCCGCACAGCGTCGCGATAACCTGTGGGGCGCCCTTGGCATATCGGATGTTATGCCCGGCAGCGTCTTGCACAATGCCGACGGTCTTCTTGTTAACAGGATCGAACGGAATAAAATCCACAGACTTGTAAGAACTCAGCGGATTATTGTCAGGAAGCGCCTTGAGAACAGCAAGATCAATGGCGTCCGTGCTTTCTTTCTGCGTCGCCAAAGCAGCGGCAATGACGAGATCGTCTGCTTTGGCGGTTCCAAATGGGATCGGAGCTTGCAGTGTCAGCTTGTTTTGAGTGAGTGTTCCGGTCTTGTCCGAGCACAGCACGTCAACACCTGCCAACTCTTCAATGGCTGACAGACGTGACACGATGGCTTTCTGCCGTGAAAGCGCCAGCGCTCCGAGCGCCATCGTTACAGACATCACCGCTGGCATGGCCACTGGTACAGAGGCGACAAGAAGAACCAGCACAAACTGTGCGATCCCGCCGGCTTCGCTCCAATGCCAGACACCATGATAAGCCAGATCGTGCCAGAGTTGCGCTCCAACCAGCACGACGGCGAGCGCTGCCGCAAGAATGATCAGAAAGTCTCCAATCCGCAGAACAGCCTGCTCTGCATGTGACTTGCTTCCAGCGGACGCGACCAGCTTTGCGGTACGGCCAAAAAAAGTATTATTTCCTGTCGCAACAGCCACACCGATCATGGAGCCCTGGCGCGCAATCGATCCGGAATAGGCTCCATCACCAATTTTCTTTGAAACCGGCAAAGACTCGCCCGTCAGAGCAGCCTGATCAACAGACAGATATTTCCCATCAATGAGCAGCAGGTCGGCAGGAACGATTTCTCCCGCAGCAACCGTTACAACATCTCCCGGCACAAGCTCAGTTGCATCGATGGAGGCCCACACACCGTCGCGACATACAGAGGCCTTGAGAGCCAGGCCTTTTTTGAGGGCGGCCAGCGCATTGGCTGCTTTATTATCCTGCCAGAAGCCGATTGCTGCGTTGTAAAGGAGCAAGCCGGCGATAACAAAAAAATCTGGCCAATCTGCACGCAGAAACGAAATAACCGCTGCAATTTCGATCATCCAGGGAATTGGTCCCCAGAAATAGCCCAATAGCTTTTTCCAGCGGCTTTCTTCATGCGCCTGAATGGCATTTGGTCCATCTTTGGCGAGACGGTCTTTAGCTTCTAATGACGTCAGGCCTTTAGAAGATGTTTTCAGCTCTGAGAGTTTCGCTGCAATTGCTGCAGCATCCAAGGTCTTTGAACTGCCAGTCTGATTTTTAATTTGTGCCTGAAGGGGCTTTGTGGAGGGAGAAGAATCTGCAGCTCCCAAAGGAGGAGATGACATAACAAACTCCAAAAATATAAATGAATTTACTCTGCAATAATCAAAACATATTTTAATGAAGGAGAATCATTCGTTAAAATGCAGGAAAATTTATTGCAATGATAAAAATAAATTTTTATCGCTATGGAACTTTTATTTTTTAAGTATTTCTAAAACTAACCATATCGATATTTCTGACGCAGATTGATTTGAATTACTTAAGAAATGATAAATTTTTAGAATTTCTCTGAACTGAGATGAGGACATTTCCGCACTTGGGCTTCCATAAGCCATTGACGTTCAATCTTCATAGAACTGACGCATCTCTCTGGACATCGATCCAGATACACGTTCTCCTGCCTGAACGACGCGCCCGCATAGGGCGTTCATGCGTTATGGCCGTCAACAGACGGCAATGTCTCAACGTGGATGCAAGGATCTCTGAAGCTATGGCCCATCTCAGTCCTCTGGCCGGAAAAACACTTTCCGCTTCCCAACTCACCGATATTCCCGCCCTGATCGCAGCCTATTATGATCGCAAACCCGACCCTGCGGTTTCCACGCAGCGCGTGTCGTTCGGAACATCAGGCCATCGCGGCTCTTCGCTCCATACCAGTTTCAATGAAAACCATATCCTCGCCATCTGCGAGGCCATCTGTCGCCATCGCAAGACCGAAGGAATTGATGGGCCGCTCTTTATCGGCATGGACAGTCACGCGCTCTCTGGTCCGGCACAGAAATCCGCCATCGAGGTATTTGCGGCTCACGGCATTGACGTGCGGATCGACGAAGATGGCGGCTATACACCAACCCCGGTCATCTCCCATGCCATCCTGACCTACAACAAGGGCCGCACCACGGGCCTCGCCGATGGCGTGGTCATCACGCCGTCGCATAATCCTCCGGCGGATGGCGGGTTCAAGTACAACCCGACCAATGGCGGCCCCGCAGATACCGCCATCACCAAAGCCATTCAGGACATGGCCAATGACTTTCTCGCCAACGGCCTGAAAGACGTCAAACGCCTGCCCTATGAACAGGCGCGGCAGGAAGCCTGCATCAAGGGCTACGATTTCATCACGCCTTATGTGAACGATCTGGACTCCGTCATCGACATGAAGGCCATTCGGGACGCTGGCGTGAAAATTGGCATCGACCCGCTAGGCGGCGCAGCCGTCGCGTACTGGAAGCCCATCATCGACCGCTATGGCCTAAGCGCCACCGTCGTCAGCGACGTGGTGGACCCGACCTTCTCTTTCATGACTGCCGACTGGGACGGGCAGATCCGCATGGACTGCTCCTCCCCCTATGCCATGGCGCGTTTGATCGAAATGGGAGACCGCTTCGACGTCGCCTTCGCCAACGATACGGATGCAGACCGCCACGGGATCGTCGCCATGCCCGATGGCCTGATGAACCCCAATCATTATCTTGCCGTGGCGATTTGCTATCTGTTCCAGAACCGCCCGGACTGGAGCCCGGAACTCGGCGTGGGCAAGACGCTCGTCAGCAGTGGCTTGATCGACCGCGTGGCAGCCGAGATGGGGCGCAAACTGGTTGAAGTACCGGTCGGCCTGAAGTGGTTTGTGCCCGGTCTGATGGATGGATCGCTGGGTTTCGGCGGCGAGGAAAGCGCAGGCGCCACGTTCCTGCGGCGCGACGGCTCCGTCTGGACCACGGACAAGGACGGTCTCATTCTGGGCCTTCTGGCGGCTGAAATTACGGCCAAGACCGGTAAGAACCCCAGCGCTCATTATCATGAGATCATCGCCCGTCTCGGCACGCCTTATTACGAGCGCATCGATGCGGCAGCAAACCCGGAACAGAAAGCAAAGCTCAGCAAACTCACGCCTGAACAGTTCCCACTGGAGACGCTGGCCGGTGACAAAATCATCAGCAAGCTGACCCGCGCACCGGGTAATGACGCACCGATCGGCGGACTGAAAGTTGTTACCGAAAACGGCTGGTTCGCCGCACGCCCGTCCGGCACAGAAGATGTTTACAAGATCTACGCGGAAAGCTTTGTCAGCCTGGAACACCTGCGCGCCATTCAGCAAGAAGCACAGGACGCCATTTCAAAAGTATTCGCTGCCTGAACCGTATTGCCCCCGGAGCGTACTCCGGGGGCAATCGGAAAACTAGAACGTCAGTTATAAACCAGTTCAAAATAAATACTGCGGCCGTAATCTTCTTTCGCTTCCAGGCGATTGAGGTGCTCTCCGTAATACATACGTGTATGCGAGCCAGCCAGATTATAGACTTCGTATTTCAGGCGAAGATTATCGGTAATATCGTTCCAGGCGCCAAGATCCAGACTGGGCTGTGAACCATAGCCATACATCTGGGTCGGGTCGTCATTGAGGCCTTCAAGATATTTCGCAGAATATGAAAAGGCTGCTTTGACCGCACCGCGGATCTGCGGGATGTGCCATGTCACGCTCCCGTTAAAGACATAGGAGGGCTGCTCGGTCAGTTGCTTCAGCTTGTATGAGACGTTGACACCTTGATAGGTCATCCGACCGCGCATCCAGGTTCCACTGGCATTGATGTCGAAGGACTGCCTCCATGGGCCTTGAATGCTACGATCAACAACAGAAACCTCGACACCCATCAGTGATGAATTATTGGCGTTGCGCGGCTGCGTGACATAAGTCAGTTCATCATTGATCAATTCGGTTGATCGGGTGGTATAGATGTCATGCTTGATCATCTTGTCGAAATAAGCGACGCTAAAGACGCCTTTTCCGCGATTGAAGAACTTATCAAGAGAAATATCGAAATTCTGAGCCTTACGCGGCATCAGATTAGGATTACCTCGTGACAGCGAACAGTTAATGTCTCCGGGCTGCGTATTCTGGGAGTCACCACAGCTATATTGTGCAGCCTGCGCGAGGTCCGTCGGCTGAGGGCGACCTACCGACTGGCTGTAGACGGCATGCAGTATCAGATTTTTGGGAAATTCATGAACGAATGTCACGGAAGGAAGGGGGTTGATATAACCGCCCCGGTTTTTCTCGATTTTCCCTGTCGGATTCGATGAACTGTCGGTGCCTGGAATAAACGCATTGAAGTTCACCGAGTCAGCACGGACACCGGCGATAATCTGTGACTTCCGCCACTTATAATGCAGCGAAACATACCCATCAAAGAGTTGTTCCTGATAACGGAAATACGCCAGTTCCGTGTAATTTTTGGATTTGGCGGGATCAGGGGTCTGCTTGTCCCACGGGAAATTCGTCAGATCGAAGAATGGCCCGTTCGGGTTCTGCATATTCGGGATGAACATGCTGGATGCCGCATTTCCGCCCGGCTTGTACCAAAGCTGATCTGACGAATTGGTGGCGTTCAGACTGCGCCATTCAAAACCGCTTGCAAATCCAAACCCGTGAAAATCCGGATTCAAATTACGCGTGTAATCCAAGCGGACGTTCGTAACCCCTTCATGGTCACGGTCGTATTCCTGCTGAACTGTCTGGAAAGCATAACCGCTGTTGAGGAGTTTGTTCATATCGATAATATCGACAAGATTGGCGACATTATCTTTGTTTATAGTATAATCGGCGTAAACAGCGCCTTTTGCATTTTCTTTAGGGTAGACTCTCGCAGTCACATAGGGCTCGTGATTGTAATAGTCTTCCCATGTATAGCCAGCGCGCAATTTCAGCGTCGAAATATTGTCGTGCCAGCTCAAATTCCCCAGAACACCATTGGTATTCATCCGCCAGTTATCTTTCCGGCCGATCGTCCGGGCGCGATAGATGTATTCACGGCCGGACGTGGGGGTCTGGTTCCAGATCGCTGTATCGTCGAGCAGGTATTCGTTGTGCTCCATGAAGGAATTTTCCCATCTTTCGTAGGAATATCCCATAACGGATGCATTAAATCCGCTATTTTCGGGATGCCATTCAAGACGCGCGGCACCACCCAGAGAGTTCAGATCGTTGGAATAGCTCCCGCCATCGACATAGCGAGGAGCGGTCATGCCATTCCACCCCGGCGTACTGGGATCATTCGGACTTAGAATTTTGCCCTTGGCATTATAATAATTGTAGCTGTCTTCCTGCCACTTCTTGGTCGTGTTCCGGGTCCGCCTCTGGTACCGGAACGAGGTCATGATGCCGAATTCCTTGTGTGCCCCGAACCGGTCCGAGAACACAGCTTTGGCACCCTGTCCCAGATGTGGCGACATGCCGGGGATCCTGTTGGCGCCTGCCGATCCTTTTTCGGTGCCGTAAATGCCGTAAGCATTGATGTATTTATAAAGTCCATCATGGTCGAAGGCGCTGCGGGGGTTCATGTTAATGACCGCACCGATGGCACCCCCATCCTGTTCGGCTGTAAAAGTCTTGTAAATATCGTCTTCGCCCGTCATTTCGGCCGGTATGTTCTGCATATTGACGCGTCGGCGGATGCTACCGCCGTCACTGATACTTGCGAGCGTCATACCGTCCAGTGTCGTCTGGTTAAGATCCGACGACACGCCACGCACGCTGATATAACGGGGTTCGTCGCCATTACGGATCCCCGTGACCCCCGGAAGCTGCGTCAGCAGCTGGGCCATGGACGTCGCTCCACCCAGATTGGACGTGTCATCATAAGTGATCGAATCAACGACACCCGCAAAATTACGCTTGGTCCGTAATTCGTGGCGGCTTCCCCTCACCGTCAGGTTGTCCACCATATCAGCTTCGGTACCGGTGGATTTTCTGGCAGGTCTCGCATGCAGCGTGATGTTTTTGGGATTTGATGCGTCAATTTTGAAGGCATTCTTACCAAGAAGCCTGCGAAGTGCCTTCAGATTATCCATTTTCCCATAAAGGGGAGCAGAACGCAGACTGTTTGCCGCCTTGGCATCAAACGCGACATGAACCCCGGTCTGTCGACTGAAAGCCGTCAAAGCAGATGTGAGAGACTGCGCAGGAAGAGAAAAAACGTTCTGGGAATCTTGGGCAAAAGCAAAAACAGGCGCAAGACATGGAACGGACGCGGAAAGCGCCAACGCGAAAGACCGACTTGAGAAAGACATTCGTAAAACCCTGGACTGGAAAAGACAGAGATCTGCTCTCGCTGCGCGGGACATTTACTGGTTTCTGATTATTTCTCTTGTTAATGTTTTGTTTCATTTAACGTTTTATAATGACATTTTCTATCAATTTTAACTCAGATCACGATATTTTCTGGTTTTAGACTACTGAAAACACCTCTTTTCTTATCGGAGGGACGCAACATCTAAAAAAATCTTTTCAGTATATTTTGTAAAAATTTATCACACTTATTTGAGTTTTTACGAAACAGGAAAGAACTCACCGAACTTTATTACAGTCACCTGAATATGATTTTCGTCATATCCGGAATGCTCATAATAGTCTCTTCCGAACCTCACTGTTTACTGCCGTGGCGAGGCGTAAACAGCTTTCTCCCGTGTATCTTTTTCTGATGCCCGTCCCCTCAACGGAGGCCTGAAAACCGATGCTGTCTCGACCTGAAATCCTGATTGTCGGAGGTGGTGTCGCCGGCCTGTCTCTCGCAACGCGTCTCGGAAAATCAATGGGGAAGCCCGGAAAAGCGCGCATCACGCTGATCGACAAGAGCTTTTCCCATGTTTGGAAGCCAATGTTGCACTGCTTTGCCTCGGGCACGCTCAGCAACGAGAATGATAAAGTAAATTTCATCTCACAGGCCAGCGGTCATCATTTCGAATTCTGGCCGGGCGAAGTTGCGTCCATTGACCGCGAAAACCGGGAAGTGATCCTCAGCCCGCTTCTGGAAGCAGACGGCACCGTCGTTCTGGAAAGCCGCCGTATGAAATACGACACGATCGTCATTGCGATCGGCAGTTGCGCCAATGATTTCGGCACACCCGGCGTTAAAGAATATTGCATGTCCATCGACAACCTCGTGGAGGCTAATGCTTTCAACGAGAAATTCCGTATGGAACTGCTTCGCGCATTCGCCAACACGTCCGAACTGGACATCGCGATTGTCGGCGGCGGTGCGACGGGTGTTCAACTTGCCGCAGAGCTGCACAAGGCGCTGGAAATCGTAGGCCCGTATAATCTGCACGCTTTCGGTAAGGCACCGCCCAAGCTGCATGTCACGCTTCTTCAGTCAGGCCCGCGTATCCTCCCCGCCTTTCCGGAATCCGTTTCTGCGGCTGCCCAAAAGGAACTCGAACATATCGGCGTGACCGTTCAGACCAATGCCCGCGTTGCGGGAGCGGACGCCCATGGCTTCATTCTGAAAGATGGATCTTACGTTCCCGCCAAGCTGCGTGTCTGGGCGGCAGGTGTCAAAGCCCCCGAAGTCACTACTGCCTATGGCGGACTGACGATCAACCGGACGGGCCAGATTCTCGTCAATCCGAACCTCTCTTCCATTGACGATGAACGTATTTTCGCGCTTGGAGACTGCTCTTTCATTCAGGACGATCCTCTCCCCGCCACAGCTCAGGTCGCGGGGCAACAGGCGAAACATCTGGCTCGGTATCTTCCCGCATGGATCGAACATGGTCGGGAAGTCCCGGGATGCATCTTCCATAACAAGGGCGCGATCGTGGCCCTCGGAAAATACAACGGATGGGCAGCTCTCCCTGGAGGCACCGTCTGGGGCGGAGGAATCTCGCATGGTTTTTCGGCGCGACTGGCGCATCTGATGCTGTATCGCCAGCATCAGATGGAGCTCTTTGGCTATTATCGTGGTCTGATGTCCTGTTACTCGGACTGGGTGGAAACCTTTGTGCGTCCCTCCGTCCGACTGGACTGACAGGACGTCGCAGGCCCCATTACATCAGGACGTGCGCAAACGTTCCGTAGAGTTTTCCCTGAATTCAGACGCTCTGACTTTCGCGGATCAGGCGGTGAATGAAAGCGAGTTTGTGCATGACACCTGCCGTCAGCACAAACGGGTAGAAATCCGCCAGACCCATGGAGCGGTTCAGACTGTTCACGGCGTAGGTCAGTGGCAACCAAGCCTGCATGATGTCTTCGAAAGATGCCTGCGTATACGGATCTTCGAGTGTTCGCCCGGAAGCATGGCCGATCCCCTCAAGACGCGGATTGACGCTCACACCGAAAGCACAGGCAGTTTCGAGCGTTGAGACGATGTGCAGGTAATGCGCCCAGGTTTCTGCAAAATCCTCCCAAGGATGAGATGTCGCATAGACGCTGACATGATTGTCCTGCCATTTGGGCGGAGGGGGGCTGTCATAATAGACCTGAAGCGCCTGCTGATAATCCGCGCGATCATCACCGAAAACGGCTCGACACTCCTCCAGCCGCCCAGCGTCGCGCACTAGCAGGTTCCAGTAATAATGCCCGATTTCGTGCCGGAAATGCCCTAGAAGTGTGCGGTAATATTCTCCCATCTCGACACGCATCCGTTCGCGCGTAGCATCGTCGGCTTCGCGCATGGCGATGGTAATGACGCCGTTGGAATGCCCCGTCATGACGGGGGCCGATCCGTCCAACGCATCGTCGAGGAAGTCGAACACCAGCCCGTTCTCCGGGTCCTGACGTCGATCCCGAATGGGCAGTCTGAGTCGCAGAAGCGTGTAGAAAAGCCGGTGCTTGGCTACCTCGATCTTGCGCCAGCGCTCCAGATTTCCGGGAATATCAAGGCTTGGAATCGTACGGTTGAAGCGACAGGCAAAACAGAACGACCTGTCACTCTGCGGGTCAGGTTCGGTCAGCCAGTTGCAGACGTCATGATCATGATTAGAGCAGTAGCGCAGACTCTCGTGCCGGGCCGAGGGCTCAAGCGGGTGCCACAGCCGCTCCCCAGTTGGGTCCAGCGCAGTCAGCAGAGACTGTTCCGGCAGGTACCCGACGGGGTGGCGGCAGTGCTCGCAAACCGTGTTTTCAAAAAAGAGAATCTGTCCGCAGGACTGGCACTCAAAGAGCTTCATGGGAATGCATTACACCGGCTTCCCCGATCATGGCCAGTTCCGGGATAATATTCCCGATGGGAAGCGGTGTCGCACGCATCGTGACTTCAAACGTGGCCTTGCACCGGTCCAGCAGCCCTGAAATGGGTGCGGTTTCCTCGGGACGCCCGGCGACCGCCAGCGGAATGTGATGCTGCGCCACCATCAAACCGGACGTCGTATCAAAACCAACCCATCCACTTTCTGGAATCCACGCTTCAGCCCAGGCGTGCAGGTCACAGTTCAGGCCAGTGACGTCATCCGGCTGGATCAGATAACCAGACACAAACCGTGCTGAAAACCCTAGATGCCGCAGGATCGTTACCAGAAGCCAGGCACTGTCACGACATGAGCCGCTTTCCCGCTGCAACGTCTCTTCAGGCGTCCACACACCCGGCTCAAATCTGCGCTGATAGGTCAGACGCTCCGCCACAGCCCGGTTGAGATCCGCCACCACGGACGGAACCCTCTGCTCACCCGCGACCCGCCACGCTTCAACGAAACGAGACACCTGCGCTCCAGCCGTATCGACATCCCGATAGGCCGCACAGACCGGTATTTCTGCTTCTCCTGTCTCGCCCGGCTGGCTGCCCAGATCCACCTCCATGCTGACCGTGACATCAAACGCCGTCACGCGCTCTGGAACCCGGATTTCCGCCACACGGTTGCCGTACGCATCGTGCCGCCAAAGCACATCCGCAGCGTCCGGCGATATGTCGAGCGCATAATTCCGGACAAGAGAGGCCACACGCGGCACCGGACACAGACGCACGGTCTGACGGCCCAGAAAGACAGGTCGGTCATACTGGTATTGGGTATGGTGACGCAGTACGACGCGGGAATTCATGCTCGGCAGGCCCTGAGAACAATCAGTTTCAGAAATACATTCCAGACACAGGATTTTCGGGCCATCCCGCTCCAGCAACCACCGGGTCTGATGGCCGTTCAAACCATTACCCTATCAGTCTTGTCGGGAACCGCAACAATTTCCGCCACACTTCCCACGATCTGTCCAAACGCCAAATTTCACGCTTGGCAAAGCGTCGAAATCTTGCTCCGTTAATAAAATATCGTAACGAACCGGCACGGCTGATCGGGCTTTCCTTCAGCAAACGGGGTCGGGAAAAAACAGGGTGTGAGGCAGAGAATGAACAAGCCGATTTTGCAGTCTCCCGATCCCTCCGCGACCAGCCTTTCCGTAATGGCTCCGACAAAGGCCGCGGCAGGTATTTTCGCCGCCTATGACACACCGGATTTTTTCTGCGAACTCATGCGCCGGACGGATGACATCCCCCCCGCACTCAGGACCGTGCGAGACCGTCTGGCCGGTTTTGATCTTTCGGAACTGCGTCATCGCACCAGCACGGCCGAGACGCAGCTCTATCGATTGGGCATCACATTCACCGTCTATTCCGACCGCGAAGCGATCGACCGCATCCTCCCCTTCGACATGATCCCGCGCGTTCTCACTGCCCCGGAATGGGATCATATCGACCGTGGCGTGCAGCAGCGCGTCAAAACGCTAAACCTGTTCCTGCGGGACATCTATCATGAGCGTCATGTTCTGCGAGATGGCATCATCCCCGCCAGTTTGGTCCTCGGCAACCCCAATTACTGCGAAGCCATGGTCGGCGTCCGCGTCCCCGGTGACGTCTATGTCCATATCAACGGGACCGATCTGATCCGGGACAGCAGCGGCCGCTTCATGGTGCTTGAAGACAATGCGCGCACGCCGTCGGGCGTCTCCTACGTCATCGAAAACCGGCACATGATGCTGCGCCTGATGCCTGACCTTGCTTCAGGAATGCCTCTGCGTTCGGTAGAGGAATATGGCCTCAAACTGCATCAAACCCTCTGCGAGGTCGCGCCCGAGGGCGTGACCGATCCGCAGGTCGTGCTGTTCTCGCCCGGCATCTACAATTCCGCCTATTTCGAACATGTCTTTCTGGCCCGCGAGATGGGCGTGCCCCTTGTCGAAGGCCGGGATCTGATCGTCGAGAACCATCGCGTCTATATGCGGACCGTCGCAGGGCTGCGGCCCGTTCATGCGATCTATCGCCGCCTCAACGACGAATATCTGGACCCTCTGGCTTTCAATCCGGACAGCATGCTCGGCGTACCCGGCCTCGTGGAAGCCTATCGCCGGGGTAACGTCACGCTGGCGAACGCTCTGGGAACGGGCGTTGCGGACGACAAGGCCGTTTATGCCTACATGCCCCGCCTCATCCGCTATTATCTGGGTGAAGACCCGATCCTCGACAGCGTCCAGACCCATATCTGCGCCGAGCCGGAGGGGCTGGCCTATACGCTGGCCAATATGGACAAGCTGGTCGTCAAACCCGTCGGCGAGTCCGGTGGCTACGGCCTGTTGATAGGCTCGCAGGCCACCCAGACTGAACTGGACGAATTCCGCGCAAAGCTGCTCGAAGATCCTTCCAATTATATCAGCCAGCCGGTCATCGACCTCTCGGTCTCTCCCACGCTTTGTCCCAGCGGTGTGGAAGCCCGACATGTGGACCTGCGACCTTTCGCCCTGACCGGGAAAAACACATGGGTCCTCCCCGGTGGCCTGTCCCGCGTGGCCCTTCGCAAAGGCTCGCTGGTCGTCAATTCCTCACAGGGCGGCGGCTCGAAAGACACCTGGGTGATGGCCCGATGACACAGACCGGCACACGCTTTCCCGCCATGCTCGCCAATCTCAACACGCTGCTGTCGCGCTATGGCGAGAGCATGATGTGGCTCGCCCGTTATATGGAGCGGATCGAAAATCTCGCCCGTATTCTGGAAGTAACGGAAGCCTTCGTCCGCAATCCCGATGGAAGTCCGGGATGGGATTCCATTCTTCAGATCAATTCTGATGAAGAGCGCTACGCCGCCCTTTATGCGTTGCCCGCGACGGAAGAAAATATCCTCGCCTTCTACATCACGGAAAGCTCGAACCCGACATCCATCCGCGCCATGGCGCATATGGTTCGGGAAAATGCCCGTTCGGCCCGTCCGCTGATCTCCACCGAAATGTGGATGCAGCTCAATATTTTCACCCAAAGCATGATGGAACTGTCCACGCCCGACATTCGCCGCAATGGTCTGTCCGGGCTGTGCAACCGTATCAAACAGGACTGCCAGACGCATTTCGGCGTTACCGAAGGCACTCTGTACCGCGATCAGGCGTGGCTGTTCTATCTGCTCGGGAAATATCTGGAGCGTTCCGACCAGATCACCCGTCTGATCGATATCCGCTACCATACACTGCTTCCGGGTGGCGAAATCTCTGGGTCGCAGATGGACCTGACGCAATGGGGGTCCGTCCTGCGTTCGGCTGCGGCCTATCATGCCTTCCGCCGACTTCAACCCGTGACGACCACACCGGCCAATGTCGTGGGGTTTCTGCTGAAAAACGAAGGGTTTCCGCGCTCCCTGATGCTCAATCTGCGGCAAGTTGAGAGCACGCTCAACGCCCTGTCCACACACTACAATCTCCGCCACCAGTGCGGTCCGCTACAGGAACGCATCATCAATCTGAGGGCCACGCTCGAAGACCAGACCGCTGAGGAGATCATTTCCCGCGGACTGCACGAATACATGACTTATATTCAGGACGAACTAGGGGCCTTGCAGGCGGAAGTTTCCGTCACATTCTGGCCAATCGCCCCGGTCATAACGCGACAGACGACTGTCAGTCCGCAGTAAGTCCGGGAGCGGGGCGCGGGACATTGGCAATCCTTAGCGATATGCCCGCGTCCCGCAATAGCTCGGCGCAGGCGGGATCGATCCCGTCATCCGTAATCACGACGTCGAATTCGGACAGGAGCGCCAGCCGGTTCATGGCCACAGTGTCGAATTTCCGGCTGTCTGCCAGAAGAACGCGGCAATCCGCCACGTCCATCAGGGCTCGCTTGGCCTGAATGATGTCCTCGACCTGATGATAGGCCGTCACGCCGGATATTGCGGCTGCCGACACGAATGCCATGTTGATCCGCATGGACATCACACTTTGCTCGCAGATCCTTCCCACGAAAGCATCGAACGTCGGACTATAACGTCCTCCCAGACCGATCAGTCCGACCGTTTCGCAAGGCCCCAGACGGCTGACGACGCCCAGACTGTTCGTCACGACCGTCAACTGGGCGGTTTCGCACAGCCTGTCTGCCATCGCCCCTGCGGTTGTGGAATCATCCAGCGCCACGGTGTCGCCTTGGCTCACCATGGAGGCAGCCAAGGTCGCAATCGCCCGTTTTTCAGCAACGGCCTGCGCCCTGCGATACATCACACTTGCCGATGCGCCGATGTTCGGAAGCGTCGTGATATCCGTTCCGATCCGCCGGACCAGACCCTGCGCGCAGAGCACCAGAAGATCCCGGTTGATCGAGGCCCGACTGAGCGAAAAGCGTTTCAGCAGGTCAGCGACCGGCACCACGCCATGTTCGGTGACATAATCAAGGATCCCGCGTCGGCGGCCAGACAGTGCCTGCCCTTCCGTAAGCAGGGCATTCATCATGCAGGAACCTTCGGAGAGACCACATCACGCACGCTCTCGACCAGATCCATGAAATCCGCTGGATCCCAGCCTGCCCGGCCGATCAGCACGCCGTCCACGTCGGGCAGGGCCACATAGTCGCGAATATTGCCCCGCGAAACGCTACCGCCATAAAGCAACGGAATCCGAACGGAACTGCCCTGCCCCGCAATCCCCTGCACAACACCACGCAGCGTCGTATGGATCTGGGAGACGAAAGCCGGTTCGGCCGGACGACCCGCCGCCCCTATGGCCCAGACGGGCTCATAAACTACCAGAACACGTTCAAGGTCTTCCTGAGAAACCCCATGCAGCGCAATTTTTGTCTGCCGCGCCAGAGTCTCCTGTGAAACACCGAACTCATATTCGTCGAGCGTATCCCCAATACAGATCAGAGGGCGCAGGCCATGCCGAAGCGCTGCGCGGACCTTCAAATTGACCGTCCAGTCCGTTTCCCCGAAATGCTGCCGACGCTCCGAATGCCCCAGCACGACAATGGACGCGCCGCATTCGGCGATCATGGGAGCGGAAATTTCACCCGTCCACGCCCCATTGTCCTCCCAGTACATATTCTGCGCGCCGACCATCAGGGGGCTGTCCTGAAGAACCGCTCCCACATCGCGCAGCGACGTGGCGGGTGGGGCCAGAAAACACTGGACGCCCTCCGGGGGACGAAAAAACGCCAGGGCGCGGGCATCCGCGATGGCTTCGGCCGGCCCCTTGTTCATTTTCCAGTTCGTCCCGACCCAGATGCTTTTCTGATTCACGATGCCTCTCCCGACAGCTTTCCGACCCGCTGGATCGTCACGACGATTCTCCTGACCCCAGACCAGCCAGAATTTTCTTTAGCGTTAAACAGTAACAGAGAAAATGTCATGCGTCTCATGAATAACGATACATCACGCAACTCAGCGACAGTCCCGAATTAAAGTGATCAGTACCTTTCCGACGTCTCTTATGTTGCCAACCGGCCCCTGCACGCCCATACAGACAACACGACATTGCAGGTCCTGCCGGGGGCGATCCCCGCTGGATTTCAGCCATTCGGCGTATGACGGCCTGCTTCTGGAGACGGAGCACGCACATGACCCGAGAAACAGCCGCAACCGCCTTTCTGACGGCCCGGAACATTCCTTTCAGCGTTCATGATTATGACTATGCCCCCAATGGCGGTCTGATCGGGATGCAGGCGGCAGAAGCCATCGGCGTGGCGCCAGAAGACGTGCTCAAGACGCTGGTTGTCGAAGTGGACAAGAAACAGGCCGTCTGTGTCGTCGCCCCCGCGCATCAGCGCATGAATCTGAAGAAAGTGGCAGCTTTGTTCGACGGGCGAAATGCCCGCATGATGAGCCCTGAAAAGGCGCATGAGCTAACAGGCTTCGAGTCTGGCGGAACCAGCCCGTTCGGATCGAAAACCCCGATCCCGGTCGTCCTGTCGCAAGACGCGATGCCGCGCGCACATGTCTATATCAATGCGGGTGGTCAGGGGCTGGTCGTGCGGATCACACCCGCCGATGCCCAGCGGGCCACGGATGCCACAGTCGCCGATATCGCGGCGGACTGAATGTCGTGAGTGTTTCCGGGAATGCCGCCACGGGCAAGCTCTCCCCAGAACGCGCACTGTCGGGGCCGCAGATGGATCTGTTGCAGCGCGTGGTTTCATTCTGCGAATGCCACCGACAGGACGACAGCGCCCTTTTCATTATTGAAGGCGCGGCAGGCACAGGAAAAAGCGTCGTCCTGAACGCAATCTTCAACACACTCCAGACCCGGGCACGAAATGGTTCACCCGCCGACCCGCTGAAGGGTCTGCGGAACATGCTGATCGTCAATCACCCGGAGATGCTCAAGCTCTATCGCAACATCACGGCCACCATGCCCAACCTGCGCAAGAGCGATTACGAACGCCCCACGACCTTCATCAATAAATCCGCAAAGACCGGACAACGCGCGGATATCGTTCTGGTGGACGAGGCGCATCTGCTGCTGACCCGTCCGGACCGGTACAATCACTTCTCCCAGCAGAACCATCTGGAAGAAATCCTGCGATGGGCGCGGATCGTGGTGGTGGTGTTTGATCCGCTGCAGGTTCTGAAGTTCAAAAGCAACTGGTCCAGTGATCTTCTCGAGAGCTTCCGCAAAGACCGTCCTTCAGAGACTTTCCATCTTAAAACCCAGTTCCGTGTCGCGGCCAGTACCGCCACATGTTCGTGGATCGACGCTCTGGCGCAGGGCAAAATCCTGCCCCGGCCAAAAGATCCGCGCTTCGATCTGCGGATCTATGACGACTGCGCAAAGCTGTATGCGGATCTGCGCGCTTGCAACGCGAAATACGGCCTTTGCCGTCTGCTTTCGACCTATGACTATCCCTACACGCTCAATGGTGAAGACCATTTCATCACCGAGGGCGACTTCCATTTACGATGGGATCGTTCCCTGCCGAGCGAAAAACTCCCCTGGGCCGAGCGCCCGGATACGATCGACGAGGTCGGGTCCGTCTATACGATTCAGGGGTTCGACCTGAATTATGCCGGAGTCATTCTCGGACCGTCTCTGTTTTATGATGCGGAACATGACCGGATCGGCGTAAGGCCGGAAAGGTACGAAGATAGCGCGGCCTTTCAGGGGCGGGATGGAATCGCTGCACCCGAAGAGGCAAAAAAGCGCGTTATTCTCAATGCCCTGAACGTCATCCTCACGCGTGGGATTCATGGGCTGTTTCTGTATGCCCACGACCCTGCCCTGCGCGCGCGCCTGCTGAAACGCTGATCTTCTGCACTCACGTGGGCGTGGGTTGTCAGGCCTGAGCCATTCTGTTCCTTTATCGGTAAAGGAGATCTCAGATATGGCTCGTCAGACATTTCTAACCTTCGCTTTCAGCGTCGGTATTGCAGCACTTACTACTGCCTCCCCCCTTCTCGCCGCCGAAACCGTCGACAAAGGTACACTTCCGTCCGGCAATGTGCAGGTCATCGGACGCTTTTCCAACGCACAGCCTTCCGGCATTGCCGTTCTGCCTGATGGACGCATGGTGCTCGGCTTCCCCCGGAGCGCGCACGAACATTCCGGCCCGAAACTGGGGCTGTATACGAAGGGTAAGCTGACCCCCTTCCCCGATGCTGCCGCACAGGAACAGTTCGTCTCACCGCTCGGTATGACCGTTGATGCCAACGGACAGCTCTGGGTTCTGGATGAAGGCATGGTCGCTGGCACGGGAACAGTAGCAGGCGCGCAGAAGCTCTTCCGAATTGATCCTGTGAGCGGAAAAATCGCGCAGGTCATTCCCCTCAGCGCCCCAGCCCTTCTGCCGGACAGCCACGTCAATGACGTCCGCATCGACCTGACGCATGGCAAGGCAGGAACCGCTTTCATTACCGACACGTCCGTCGATGTACATCCCGCACTGATCGTCGTTGATCTGGCCACGGGACATCAGCGTCGCATTCTGGCGGACACGGTTTCCGTCATGCCGGTTCAGGGCTTTGTTGCCGTAATGGACGGTGTGGCAGGACGCTACGATCCGGCGCATGCCACGATCCCTCAGGGGGGTGTAAACGGGGTTGCACTCAGCCCAAACCAACAGACGCTCTACTGGCAGCCGCAGAGCAGCCGCCGCCTCTATTCCGCACCAACCGCTGTTCTGTCTGATCCGAACACCAGCGAAGCCAATCTGGAAAAGGCTGTAAAGGATGAAGGCGAAACCGGAGTGGGCGATGGTATGGCAACTGGCCCGGACGGTTCGCTCTACATCACGGATGATGAGCGCCATGCCATCCTGCGACACCGGCCGGATGGTCAGGTTTCCGTGGTGGCACATGATCCGCGCCTGACCGAACCCGATGGCTTGACATACGCCAATGGCGCTCTGTACGGCACGGTCGGACAATGGGCACGCCTGCCGGTTTTTCATAACGGCAAAGACCTCGAAGTCATGCCGTATATCGTCGTGAAAATCGCACCGCTGGACTGAAGACAGTACCGTCGGAGATCAATCGTCAACTCTCCGGCGCATTTCCTGATCATATTAATACGGGAATGCCGGGACAGACACTTCTCGCTCCGGCATTTACCGTTTCCTGTGGTCAAACCATTTCGAAAACCTGAATAATATACTCTATCTTTTTTATGATATACGATACATCTATAATAATAGAAATTTATAGTAAATATTTATTATTAACTTTTGAAAAATCGCGTTATTTTATTTAAAACAAAGGCGAATTTATTTTTTTTCGAATTTATATTTATATCTATTGCAGAGTAAATTTCAATTTTATCATCAAAATTGAAATTATTAAAATATATTTCAAAAAAATCTCTTGAAAAAGGAATCTTTCTATAATCTTTACCAATTTTATTTGTATCTAAAATAATTTTATTATAATTCATTTCAATAAGATTAGAATTATAGAAACAAAAACATGATTTTTTTTGGATATCTACGATAATAGGAGAAAATCTATTATCTTCGAATGGAAACTCTGACCAAAAGGAGCCCGCTATCGACGAATAAAAACTCATTATATAACCGTGTTTGTTAATAATAATAAATAACTCAGAGCTTTCTTCATTTGGAAGATAATCATAAACGAAATAGTAGTATCCTCCATATTGATCTGGGTTATTAAAATATATTTGATTTTTAACGCAAATCTTTTCCTCTCGGGAAAGAGGAAATTCGAGATAAGAATTAAGAATATGTTCTAATATATTTTTAGTCGGCAATGAATAGGATTCATTTAATTTATTTCTAATCACAGAACTAAGAATTTTTCTTTTTTCAAGGCAATATAATGATAAGTGCCCCAAACCCGGAAGAACAACAATATTAATTTTATTAAGAAATTTGTTAATTAAGTAAAATGTCTTATTATCATCTTTTATTGATAAATCAAGTATAACTATAAATTTATCCTGATCTTTTGGTGAAAGGGATGATACCTTAATATTATTAAGGCAGTAATTTTCTATGTAGCTTTTATTTATTTTGTCAAATAAAATAAACTCTTCACTATCATTTAAATTCATTTCCTTTTCTGAAAGAGATAAATATGGACTACAAACAACGCATAAATCTACCTTTATGTAACTAGATATATAAAATGCAAAAAATCCCCCCATAGAATGGCTTATTATTACTACTTTAGAAAAATCTTTTAGAAAATTTCTTAGAAAATCAAGAGCATTTTCAGTAGAATCATTTATGAAGAAATCTCTTTTTTTATTTGTTATTCCTAAAACGTTAAAATCTAAAAAACTATCTTCTAGCAAGATATATTTTTCTGATTCATCTTCATGCCCAATACCACTTATAGTTACAATAATTGTGTTTTTTATATTTTTTTTTGTTGGAATTTCTTGCGCCTTTGAGAAATTCATCGAAATAAATTCATTACAGAAGACCATAGCATTCTCCAAAAAATATAATTACTTATATTTTTTTATTTTGTTTTTTTGTATAATACTATACCGTTGTGAACGACGCTGAGGGATTTGAGTTCCTCAAAAATCAATCTCACAATCGATTTCGTAAATTCCAAGTTAAAAAAAATACTACTATGTAAATATAGAATAAATATTAGTATTATATTATATATTATTATATTAATCGCCATAGCGGAGAATATAATGAAAATATTTGCCTGAATATCATAAATATATACTATATAATTTCTACAATTTCTGCGCCTATTCTAGCTGAATCTACCTTATATACAATGCGGATTCTTGGGGAAATCTTCCTATTCTAGGTATAGTATATGATTCCTTGCCTCCGGTTCGGATTGAAAAAATAGTGATCTGAAGCAGTCCAGCCCAGTCAGACCCGGCGCTGACGCTAAAACGATCCGTCCGTTTGATGAAAGTCCAGGAGCAATATCCTTGCTACTGGTTCATACGCTGAGCGAAATACCTCTCGAAACCAAGATACTATGCTCCCAAGCAACGGTTTGTCGCCTCTTGCAACTCCCGCTCGACATTTCTGGGAAGAGGAAATCTTTGCCGCTCAAATCACTTCTCTTGTGCGCGCCACACGATGCACATCGTTATGATGGGAGAACCGCTGACAAGAGAACAACGAACTGGCAGCTGGCTGCTACCGGCACGAAGTTATGATTATTTGATTTATTAGATTTTGGTGACCTGGTGGAGAGAGTTGGATTCGAACCAACGTAGGCGTACGCCAGCGGATTTACAGTCCGCCCCCTTTAGCCACTCGGGCACCTCTCCGGGTCGGCGGTTGAGATATGGCGGATTGGCGGCTATGTCAATCGCCTGTTGTCGATTATATGCTTTTTATGGCCAGAAGATCTCCCTCCCGCTCCGCTCCCGACCGTTCTACGGATCGCGCCTCCCCTCCATCCGCACGCGCGGACCAGCCGTCCCGCCCCTCCGGTGAGCGCTCTGGCGGACGTAGTGGCCGTTCCGGTCGCGGTCATGCTGGCAACTCCGGTTCCGGCTACTGGATTTATGGGCACCATGCCGTGCAAGCGGCTCTCGCCAATCCTGAGCGTGTGATCCATGATTTTCTGGCGACGCGCGAAGCTGCGGCGTCTTTCGAAGGCGCATCGCACAAGCCGCAGATTGTGGACCGTGAGCGCCTCGACAAACTCTGTGAGCGCGATGCCGTGCATCAGGGTGTTTGCCTGCGGGTTGAGCCTCTGGAAACACTCGCCATTCTCGATATCGTCGAGCGTACCGGCCCGGTTCTGGTGCTTGATCAGGTGACGGACCCGCGCAATATCGGCGCCATTCTCAGATCGGCTGCGGCGTTCGGAGCGGCAGCGCTTCTGGTGCAGGATCGCAATGCCCCGCAGGAAAGCGGCGCCATGGCGAAGGCAGCTTCAGGCGCGCTCGACCTCGTTCCCATTCTGCGTGAGGTCAATCTCTCCCGCGCCCTTCAGGCGCTTCAGGCCGAGAATTTCTGGGTTGTCGGTCTGGATGCCGGTGGCACACGACTGGATGGAAAAGGGTTTGTCGGGCGTCGTGTGGCGCTGGTTCTGGGGGCCGAAGGGGCTGGATTGCGCCGCCTGACGCGTGAGACCTGCGACGAAATCGCCAGTGTTTACATGCCCGGCGACATGGAGAGCCTGAACGTTTCCAATGCTGCGGCGGTCGCGCTGTACGAACTCGTCCGGCCCGTCTGACTGAAAATCCGGGAGCGACCAAGAGCTCCCGGACTGCCTCAAAGCTCAGTTAGGGCCTGAGGTCGCGGACGGGTAGTCGATATATCCTTCCGGCCCCTGACTGTACCAAGTCTTCATATTGTCAGGTTCAAGAGCGATGCCGCGCTCGAAACGCTCCGGCAGGTCGGGGTTCGAGATGAACTTGCGGCCAAAGGCAATCGCATCGGCGTGCCCTTCTGCCAATGCTTCCTGCGCCATCTCAAAGGTATAGTCCTGATTGAGAACCAGCGGCCGGGTAAAGGCCTTGCGGATCTGCGGGGACAGTTTGGGCTGATCGGTTTTGCCGAAAGTCCCGTCCGGGCCGGGTTCGCGCAGTTCGAGCCAGGCCACGCCCAGATCCTGAAGCAGTTTGGCGGCCGGTACGAAGACCGTTTCCGGCGCGCTATCGATGCAGCCCTGCGTATCACCATTCGGGGACAGGCGGACGCCTGTGCGTTCCGCACCGATCGCGCCAATCACGCGCTCGGTCACTTCACGCAGGAAGCGGATACGGTTTTCCGGCGAACCGCCATATTCGTCAGTGCGGAGATTCGTCCCATCCCGCAGAAATTCATCGATAAGATATCCATTGGCCGCGTGGATCTGCACACCGTCAAAACCCGCACGGATGGCGTTGCGCGCCGCGTTCTCGTAATCGTTCAGGATACGGCTGATGTCAGCGGCGTCGATTGCACGCGCCTGTTCGTAAGGCTTTTTGCCTTCATAGGTATGAACTTCGTTCGGAGCCGTCGTGGCCGAAGACGAAACGGGCTGCGTACCAGTGACGGAAGAATGGACCATCCGTCCCATGTGCCAGAGCTGGCAGACAATCTTGCCGCCCTTGGCATGAACCGCAGCGACAATCGGCTTCCAGGCTTCCACCTGTTCATCCGACCAGATACCGGGGGCAAACGGCCAGCCCAGACCTTCGCGGGAAATGCCTGTGGCTTCACTGATAATCAATCCGGCGCTACTGCGCTGGGCGTAATATTCCGCCATGATCGGAGTCGGTACGGCATTCCTGTCGGCGCGCGCACGCGTCAGAGGGGACATCAGAATCCGGTTCTTCGCGTGAATAGGACCGAAATCAATCGAATCGAACAGCGTTGGCATCCTGTTTCTCCTTCAATGGACTGATCACCATATTGTTCGATAAAACTCGAACAAAGCAAGTGTTGCGATAAAACTTCAGGAAAGGGATAAGACCTTTATGGCTGCCTACGACCATCCTGACTCCGCGACATTCGAACTGATTCCGGTGCTGCGTGCGCTGGCTGATCCTGCGCGCCTGGAGATCGTGCGACATCTGGGGCGCGTTGGGGAAGCCAACTGCGCCACGCTGATCGGAACGCGGCCCAAATCCAGCATGTCACACCATTTTCAGGTCCTGCGTGAGAGCGGCGTCCTGAGAACACGGATCGAAGGCGTTCAGCACCGTAATTCCCTACGGCTCGAGGAACTCAACGCCCGGTTTCCCGGGCTTATGGCGGCCATTCTGAACGCCGCCTGAGGCGTCTTTAGTTCGTACGCCAGATTTCTTCGTGAATGCAGGTGGCGAAGATCAGCCATGCAAAAAACGGAACCTGCATTGAGGCCGCCTTGCAGTCCACCTTGTGCGCTGCACAGATCGAGGCTCCGGACGTCATGATCAGGCCGACACAAATGGCCAGACCCGTTCCAAGCTGCCGTTTGCGGAACACGAAGAACGGAAAGCCTGCCACCCCTGCAACGCACAGTGCCCAGAGGATCAGCGCCGCCGTCCGGCAACAGGATTTTTCAGCACGCAGAAGCCGATACCCCGACCAAGCCAGAAGCCCGTCCAGAATCGTCCACACGATGCCGTAAACCGGACCGGGCGGATTGAAATACGGCTTGTTCAGCCGGTCGTACCACCGGCGCGTGGACGGATCGTCCGCCGGGCTGATTTCACGCGAGGCGTACTGCACTCCAAAAACCGTACCGACGGCCAAGGCCGCATCAATCAGACGTCCCATTATCCGTGATCCTTCACAAATCCTGCCGCCTTAACGCGGAAACACAGCGGCAGGTTCAGACCGGTCAGGGCGAAGACGGTGCGGGGGTTTCGAAATCCAGCTCGGCGGCGATTTTTCCGGCCTCGGGATTCCACAACAGCACCCGGTCACTTCCGGAACCGCTGAGCGTTACGGCCATCAGACCGTCAGGACGCGCCGTAACGGCCGTAATATGCTCGCCCGCACCAAGCGGAAGAGCCAGACGCGAGAAGCCTCCTTCGGCCAGCGGCACGGTTGCCGTAACGCTCGGCCGGGGATGCAGGAAGCGGTAGGCAATCACCCCGATCAATCCGAAAACGGCCGCGATAATCAGCACGCCCATCAAAATTACAGCGGCCAGAAGCGCTTTTGGTGTCTGCGACTCGCTGTTCGCCATTTCCTCGGCTACACCCTGTGTCATGTCTGATCCTGTTTCCCCATTCCCTCTTGTTGTCGATGCGTCCACGGCTGGCCAGAGGGCCGACCGCGCGCTGGCGGACGCCATCGGCACGGTTTCACGCTCCCGGGTCAAGGCCCTGATTGAAGGCGGCAGCTTTTCCGTCAACGGAAAGACGGTCTGCGAACCGGCGGAAACGCTGCGTGACGGCATGGAACTGCTGCTAACATTTCCCGAGCCCCTCCCTGCCCGCCCCATCGCTGAGCAGATCCCGCTGAACATCCTGTATGAGGACGACGACCTGATAGTGCTCGACAAGCAGGCCGGGCTTGTCACGCATCCCGCTCCCGGAAACGAAACGGGCACACTGGTCAACGCCCTGCTCGGCCATTGTGGAGAAGGTTTCGAAGGAATCGGAGGGGAGAAGCGCCCCGGTATCGTGCATCGTCTGGACAAGGACACGTCCGGCCTGATGGTCGTGGCCAAGACGGCCATGGTTCATAATGCCCTGTCAGAAGCCTTCGCTGCCCGCGATATCGACCGGGCCTATCTGGCCCTCGCCTGGGGGCTCCTGCCGCTGGAAGGCGAATTCGACGGTAATATCGGCCGGGACAAGCGGGATCGTAAACGCATGGCTGTTGTCGGAAGCGGCGGCAAGGTTGCCCTGACACGCTTTAAGCTGATCGAACCCTATCAGGCCGCCGTCTCCCTGATCGAATGTCGTCTTGCCACTGGACGCACCCATCAGATCCGTGTTCACCTTTCAAACGCAGGCCATCCCCTGCTCGGCGATCCGGTCTATCTGCGCCGGATTCCCGCTGCGGCACGTGGTCTGTCGCAGGATGCGAAAGATGCGGCGCTCGATTTTCCCCGTCAGGCGCTTCATGCAACCCGACTCGGATTTATCCATCCGCGAACGAAAAAGCAGCTTTCTTTCGAAACTGCCCCTCCTGAAGATTTTCAGACCTTGAAAAAGAGACTGATCGGCTAAACCTTAAAAGGCCATTGACTTTTTTGGCTGAGCCTGTCATAAACAGCTCATCCGACGAGCTGACGCGCCGCCGGAACGGATCGTACCGCCAGAGGTCGCCCAGTCCGGGGGCTGACGGTCGGGGACGTGAAAGTCCTTCCCAATGCGTCACCTGGGTCAGACGGAACTATCCCGTCGCCGGTCCGTATGAGTCTCCATCTCATCCGGATGCGGGTTAAGCCCCGGGCGAAAGGAGTCGAAGACCATGGCATCCCCAGCCGTCATTTCAGTGGGTCCAGAGAACAATCTCACCCGCTATCTTCAGGAAATCCGCAAGTTCCCCCTGCTGACCCCGCAGGAAGAGCTCGATCTTTCCCGCCAGTGGCGCAAGAACGAGGATACAAGCGCGGCACACCGCCTCGTCACGTCCCATCTGCGCCTCGTTGCCAAAATCGCCATGGGTTATCGTGGCTATGGCCTGCCGGTGAACGAACTCATCAGTGAGGGCAATATCGGCATGATGCAGGCCGTGCGCCGGTTCGACCCGGAGCGTGGTTTCCGCCTTGCCACCTACGCCATGTGGTGGATCCGCGCCGCCATGCAGGAATACATCCTGCATAGCTGGTCTCTGGTGAAAATCGGTACGACCGCCTCACAGAAGAAGCTGTTCTTCAATCTGCGTCGTCTGAAAGGACAGATGCAGGCGATTGACGACGGCGATCTGAAGCCAGAGCAGGTCAACTCCATCGCGACCACTCTGGGTGTGCCGGAACAGGACGTCATGTCCATGAACCAGCGTCTGGCCGCACCGGATCACAGTCTGAACGCACCGCTCCGCATTGATGGCGAAGGCGAATGGCAGGACTGGCTCGTGGACGACCACGACAATCAGGAGCAGACCTATGCTGCTTCTGAAGAGTTTACGGGCCGCAAGGCGCTTCTGGATCAGGCCATGATGACGCTGAACGAGCGTGAGCGTCACATCCTGAGTGAGCGGCGCCTGAAGGAAGAGCCCTCCACTCTGGAAGATCTCTCCCATCATTATAACGTCTCACGCGAGCGTATCCGTCAGATCGAAGCGCGTGCCATGGAGAAGCTCCAGAAAGCCATGGCCGCGGAAGTGGAACTGCGCCGCCGGGAAAACGGCCTTCAGGCCTGAAGCGACACATCACGAAAAAAGCCCGTTGGGATATCCCGACGGGCTTTTTTATGATGGCTGATTGACCCGCGCCTATCCGGCACCAGTCCAAAATTTCAGAAATAGGGCGTCTGGTCCGGCTTTGAGGGGGAGAGAAGCATACCCGTCGGGCGCCCACTGTGGATGGGTTCGCCCGTAGACGGTGGTGCGGGTGCTGTCGGCGGCTGATCGTAAGCCTGACAGCCCGCGAGACCGCATAATAGAAGACAGGCGGACAGCCCTCTTCTCCACATCGCCACTTCTCCATAAAAAAAGCCGAGAAGGTTGCCCTCCCCGGCTTTCGTTCAGGTGAGCCCCAGATCGTGGCCCGCAGAACGCAGAACCTCGATCCCCGGCAGGATTTTACCTTCCAGCCATTCGAGGAAAGCCCCGCCAGCCGTAGAGACATAGGTCATCTGGCTCACGACGCCTGCATGACGCAGGGCCGAGACCGTATCGCCGCCACCAGCGATCGTCTTGAGCTTGCCCTCTTCGGTAAGCTGCGCGGCATACTGCGCGACATCGACGGTCGCCTTGTCGAAAGGCGCGATCTCAAATGCACCGAGCGGACCGTTCCAGACCAGCGTTTTGAGCGTGTCCAGACGCTCACGGATCAACTCAACCGTGCGCGGACCAGCATCGAGAATCATCGCATCGTCCGGGACTTCGCCAATCAGGCAGGTCTCGGTCGGGACATTGGCCTTGAACTCGCGCGCCACGACCGCATCGACGGGCAGGATGATTTCGCAGCCTTTTTCCTGCGCGAGATGGGCAATTTTCCGCGCTGTCTCGTGCATGTCGGCTTCCTGCAGGGACTTGCCCACATTCATGCCTTCAGCCGCGAGGAACGTGTTGGCCATCGCACCCGTAATAAACAGCGTGTCCACCTTCTCGATGACATTCCCGATCAGGTCGAGCTTCGTCGAGATCTTGGAACCGCCGATGATCGCACCGACCGGGCGCTCCGGGTTCTCCAGAGCAGCCGACAGCGCGCTCAGTTCCGCCTGCATCAGACGCCCGGCAAAAGACGGCAGGTCGTGCGCCACGCCTTCGGTCGAGGCATGGGCACGGTGTGCAGCCGAGAACGCATCATTGACGAAGATGTCGCCGTTCTGTGCCAGAGCCTTGGCGAAGGCCGGATCATTGGCCTCTTCACCCGCATGAAAGCGCGTATTTTCGAGGACGATAATGTCCCCGTCCGCCATCGCGCCGACTGCGGCTTCCACGGTCGGGCCGACGCATTCGGCGACAAAGCCAACCGGCTGTCCGAGGATCTGACCGAGCTTCAGCGCGATCGGACGCAGCGACAGAGCCGGGACGACCTGCCCCTTGGGGCGGTCGAAATGGCTGAACACCACGACGCGCGCGCCTTTGTCGGCCAGTTCGCGGATCGTGGGCGCAACCCGTTGCAGGCGGGTGTCATCGGTGATGACGCCATCATGCATCGGGACGTTGAGGTCGGCGCGGACCAGCACGCGCTTGCCGCGTGCGTCCACACCATCAAGGGTGCGGAAGGCCATCACTCACAGGCTCCCGAACAGGGCAGCCGTGTCGGCCATACGGTTGGAGAAGCCCCACTCGTTGTCGTACCAGGAGCAGACGCGCACCAGCTTGCCACCATCGACCAGGACCGTCTGCGTCGCGTCGAAGATCGACGACGCCTTGTCATGGTTGAAGTCCGAGCTGACGAGCGGCGCTGTGTTGTATTCGAGGATACCCTTCAGGGAGCCTTCGAGCGAAGCGGCGCGAATGGCTTCGTTAACGGCTTCGGCGGACGCCGGAGCGCGCGTCGGGACGAAATCCAGCGAGACGACCGAAACATTCGGCGTCGGAACACGGATGGAGGTTCCGTCCAGCTTGCCCTTCAGGTGCGGTAGAACCAGACCGACTGCCTTAGCTGCACCCGTGGAGGTCGGGATCATGTTCAGGGCTGCGGCGCGGGCGCGGCGCGGATCCTTGTGGAGGGTATCCACCGTGCGCTGGTCGCCCGTGTAGGAGTGGATCGTGACCATGTAGCCGCACTCGATCCCGAAGGCCTTGTCCAGAACGGAGGCCACGGGTGCAAGGCAGTTCGTGGTGCAGGACGCGTTGGAGATGATCTCCATGTCGGGCGTCAGAACGTCGTTGTTCACGCCGAACACGATCGTCGCATCGACATCTGTAGCCGGAGCGGAAATGACGACGCGCTTCGCACCGGCTTCAAGCAGGGCAGCGGCCTTTTCGCGGGACGTGAACAGACCCGTACATTCCATCGCCACGTCGACGCCCTGAAACGGAACCTGTGCCGGGTTGCGCTCGGCCGAGACCTTGATCGGACCGTAGGTGCGGCCATTCGCTTCGATGATCAGGCTGTTACCCTCGGCACGGACCGTACCCGGAAGGCGGCCATGCGTGCTGTCATAAGCCAGCAGATGCGCGTTGGCCTCGACGGAACCCAGATCGTTGATGGCGACAACCTCGACATCCGTACGACCGCTCTCAATGATGCCACGCAGCACCAGCCGTCCGATCCGTCCGAAACCGTTGATCGCGATTTTTACAGCCATGACCTGCCCTACTCCGTTTTTTGAAAACTCGGGCATCCTCCATAGCACCGCCACAGCAGAGCGACAGGGGGCATCAACAGTTTTTCATGAAGTTGACTCTATAATCTTGCTCAAACCCTCCGTTCCTGCGACGGTTCCGCACGATATGGCACCATTTGTCCGACATTTCCGTTCGCAGCGGGGCTTTGTTCCGCATTCCGCACTCCTGATGGGAGGGCTGCTGCTGGCCGCACCCCTGCTGTCGGGGTGCAAGTTACTGGACCAGCGTACGTTTAATCCGAACGCGGGCAAACCTCCACACCCCTATATTCCGCCCGCACCTCCGGCTCCCCCACCGCATGCTCCGTTCCTGTCAATTCCAGACGGCACGCCGGAATCCGCATACGGCCCCATCGTCGAACGGGCCGCGAAAACTGCCCTGGCACGCAAGGCAAATGTCCTGTTCATCGTGCAGGCTTTCGCACCACCCCAGCCCAATCCGGACGCGCAGGCACAGGCTCTGACGGACGTGACCGATCATCTGGCAGCGGGTGTGGCAGCTCATATTGAAAAAGCCGGTGCCCAGTCCATCCAGATCGAAATGCACGCCATGACTGATCCGTCGGCCACAAAACCGTTCGTCCGTGTGGATGTTCGCTGAAGGCCATAAACGACAGAACACACCACGAATTGCCGAAATGCAGTGTCTCAGCGCCGTACTTTTTCAGGTTCGGCGCCAAGGATAGTTATTTCGCGGACACATCGCGTGTGGTCTGATTGATCAGAACGAAACTCACGACAGCCTGACAGGTCAGAGTAGCCGCGTCAGCAGCAGCCCCAGCACCAGGCCGATCGCAAGCAGGATCAACCCATTCCGCAGACGAGTTCCGATCGGTGCTCGTTCCGGCGCAATATTCAGCGCCACGCTGTCTCGAAGTGCGGCCATTTCTTCCTGTTGCGCGCGGGCTTCTTCCTGCTCCTGCCAGATCCGGCCACTCATACGCCGGATATAGTGCCCAGCATCGGCAGGTGTCGTGGCAGCATGATCCACAACACGCTCGGCGAGCGTCCGGTTGGCCGTATGTCCCACACCCAGAACGCGATGCGCCGGACAGACCGCCAGTGCTTCCATCACCTGTGGGCTTTCAAACACCACGAAATCCGAGGCATCCCCGCCGCCGCGGATCAGGACAACGATCTCTTCGCGACAGGTGCCAATCGCTTCCGCCAGACGGCCGGGATCGTTCATGGCCGTGGGCAGGCTTCTGACACGTTCCGGACGCCACGCGCCGCCAAGCGCCTGAAGAAAGTCTTCCGCTACCAGTGCACTGGACGCTGCCGAGTGGATCAGCAACAGGCGTGCCTCGGGCCGGGTTGGATACGGATGCGAGGCACAAGGCAGTCCGCGCAGAACGTCGAGTACGGAGCGTTCGGCACGCTCGACCTTTTGCCGCGCAGGATCGTGAAGTTCAACGGCCACCGCCTCGAAACGCAGCACAATCTGCCCCCGATATTGGCGCGCCCGCAGCATGCCCGTCACATGGACATAATCACCGGGCCCGACACCCGCTCGCGCCAGAACGGATTTCTGCACCTCCAGCGACAGGGCAGTCCCGAACTGCGGATCGGTCAGCGGAAGCTGGTAATATTTAGGATAGGAATTGGGCGCGGCATCTCCAAGCTGCCCCGCCACAATCAGCGGGAAACCCCAGTCGTCGAAGGCCGCACAGATTTCTTCCAGCCGCGCAGAGAACAGGTCCTGAACCTGTAGCGGCGAGAGAACTGTCAATGTTGTGGTGTCTCCTGCCCCGGAAGATGAGCGGGAGCGTCTCGGAAAAGCGTCCATTCATCACCATATGGAGAAAGAACAAATGTTCTTACAGGGGGATTGCGTCCTCTCACGCGATTTTTTGCCTGTTTTTCAGAAGGTTGTGGATCAGTGAGCCGTTTTGACCCCGAAGATCTCTTCGAACGCCTCGCCCGGTCCCGTTTCCGCTCACGCTTTCATCTGGACGATCAGGCCCGACTCTATCTGGAAAGCCGGGGCCTTGATGCGGTCATGGAGCATGGGGCAGCGTTCATCGCCGAACGCCTCGCACCGGCACATCCTCCGCGTGACGGCAAACAGACTCCCATGCGCGGTCATCCGGTCTTCATCGCCCAGCATGCTACGGGGGCCTGTTGCCGCAGTTGTCTGTCGAAATGGCACGGCATGGGGCTGGGCAAACCACTGACATCAGAACAGCAGAAACAGATCCTGTTTGTGCTCAAATGCTGGATCGAGCGGGATTTTGGGGCGAGCATCCCCGGAAGCCCGGCACAGGGAGCGTTATTCTAGCAGTCCCATCCCATGGCTCATAATGTGACTTTACTCCAAGTTAAGAAACTTCCTGATAAATATTTCGTCTTTAGTACAGATAGAAAATTCTGAATTACCCACGCAAAAATTATCAAATACGATTTTCAGGACCAGCCCAATGAAAATAACGTCTCTTTCCAGTATGATGCTGTCCTCTGTCCTTTTATTTCCGACAATCGGACAGGCCTGCTCAAGCCTAGCGATTACGGATAACAAAGGCCATGTTTTTCATGGACGCACATTGGAGCTTCCTGAAGATCTGCCGTCATGGGTGACTTTCTATCCAGCACAAACGGCGTTCCAGAAAAAAGCGCCGAACGGCAGTGCCGGAGCGCATTACAAGTCTCTCTATCCCATTCTGGCGATTACCACGCCCGTCTATGATGATGGTGACGACCACAACATGCTTGAGGGTATGAATGGGGCGGGCCTGTCTTTCAGCGCCAACATGGTGCCGGACGCCACCCTCACTCCACTTGCGGAATCAGACTACCGGGAATCCATTCCTGTAACATCGCTCGGGGAATGGGCACTGGCCAATTTCGCCACCGTGGAGGATGTCCGAAAGGCCGTGGACAATGGGCATTTCTGGTCTCCCGTTCTAGCCAGACTAGGTGGTGTGAAATCGCCTTTTCATTTTGCGTTTTACGATAAAAACGGCGGAAGCATCGTCGTCGAGACGCTCAATGGAAAATTCCATGTCTATGACAACCCCACAAAGGTCATGACGAACGGACCGGATTTTCCGTGGCATCTTCAGAACCTGAACAATTATACGCAGCTGACCAATCAGGACAGATCTGCCGCCACTTTGGGGGGCGTCGAGGTCGTCCAGCCGGATAGCGGGATTGCGGCCTCGGATCTGCCATCCTCAGACACCTCTGTCGGGCGTTTCATTCGTGGCGTTTACTACACCAGCTATGCACCGGTGGCCCAGTCATCAGGGGATGCGGTCAATATTCTGGCGCATATCATGAACCGGTTTGATCGCATGAAGAACATTACTACCGATACGCTTGGCGGCGAAACACAGAAGAAAGCCGGCAAAACGGTCTCTGAATACACCGTCTGGACGGCACTCTCTAACCTGAGCGACGGAGTGATGTTCGTCCGGGGATATAAGGATATCAGTTACCGGAAATTCTCACTCCAGACGTTTCACGACACGCCAAAACCGGTCTTTGAAAAAATCAACGACCGGGATCTGGCGGTACCTTACTAAGTCATCAGTCCGGCTGACGCCGTGGAACGAACCGTTCTGCGGCGAAGATCAGCAGGAGCGCGCCTGCCCCGAGAATAATCTGTGAGCGCGTTTCAGGCTGGATCAGCATGGCGACCAGCGTGCAGGCAATCAGCACCAACGCCGCATAGGCCCTCCACGCAGACTCCCGCACCAGTTTCAGACGTCCAGCCACGATCATGGTGTTGTTGAACACCATGAACCCGCCCGTCAGACTGACGAGCAGCCCGAAAATCAGCGTTGGCGACAACACGGCCACGGCTGCGACGAAAATGGAGGCCAGCGCACTCACCAGAATGGCCCGACGGGGGAGTTTCGTGGAGGTATCCACCGTCAGGAACAGCTTGGGCGCAGACCCGGATTCTGCCAGTTCGTACAAAATACGCGATGTCACGTAGATCCCGGAATTGAGGCTAGACAGCGCCGCCGTCATGACCACGACCGCAAGAGCCACATCCGCGAACGGTACATGCAGACGGTGCAGCACCAGCAGGAACGGCGAATAGCCTGACACCACATCGCTCCACGGCACCAGACAGAGGACCAGCGCGATCGAGACGATATAGAACCCGCCGATCCGCAGCGCGATGGAGCGCGTGGCGCGGACGATATTCTGCTCCGTATTGTCGGATTCAACGGCTGCGACGGTGGAAATCTCGCTGCCGCCCATGGAGAACAGGATGGTCGGAATGACTGCCAGCAGTGCCAGCCAGCCATGCGGCAAAAGACCGCCATGTGCGAACAGGTTTTCATGCACCGGAATGGGGCGGCTCAGCAGCGCCCAAACACCGATCCCGATGAAACAGACAATCGCCAGAACTTTGATGGCCGAGAACCAGTATTCGAATTCCCCGTACCCTTTGACGGACATGAGGTTCACGCCCGTCATCAGGGCCATGATGAGCACCTCGATAACGGCATAAGGCAGCGGAATATAGGGAGCGAGCATTGTCGCGACCGCGATGACTTCCACGGCAATCGCAATGATCCATGTCAGCCAGTACGCCCAGCCCGCGACAAAGGCTGCACGCTCCCCAAGCGCATACTGGATCTGCCCCAAAAATGAGGCCCGTCCCGGCACTTTCAACGCCAGATCGCGCATCATCAGATTAACCAGAAACACCAGCGTTCCGGCCAGCGCATAAGAGAGCAGGACCGCAGGGCCACCCAGCGAGAGTGCCGCGGACGCCCCGATAAAATATCCTGCACCGATCACCCCACCGAGGGCGATCATGACGACATGGCGCGTACGCAGACTGTGGGCAAGCTGGTCGGGCTGACTCATGGACAAAAGACTTCCTGCTGTGGACGGGATGGGCGTTTCAGACCGGAAGATCCCTGTTGTCCGCCAGGGTTTCCATGGTCATGTAGGACGTGATGGCATCGAGTTCCACCTTGCTGATGATCTGCTGATACACACGATCGAAATCGTTCATGTCGCAGGCCACCACCTTCAGAAGATAATCGTATTCGCCCGCGATCCGATAAAAATCAACTATGTTCGGGATCGAACCGACAACCTTACGGAATGTCTCGAACCATTCGCGGGAATGGTGACGCGTTCGCATCAGCACGAACACCGTTAGCGTCAGGCCCAGCGCAGTTGCATTGAGGCGGACCGTATCATGAGCAATCACGCCATCCTCGCGCAGGGCGTTCAGCCGCCGCCAGCAGGCATTCTGCGACAGCCCGACCTTCTCGGCGAGTTCACGTTGAGAGGGGGTACCCTGTTTTTGCAGGATTCTCAGGATCGCCCTGTCTGTCTGATCGAGTTTTCTGGCCATATCGCATCATATGACCACAAAAAGGATTTTTTATCCTCAAAAAAGAAGCGGTTTTCGCGCGTTTGGTCGGTCTATCGTTTCTCTATCACGCAGGGGAAAACATCGCGCCATGGAAACGATCGGCAATCTCGACAACAGCACTGCCATTCTTGAACAGTTCGAGCAGACATTGCGCAGCAACGGGCTGGCAGCGCTCGCCAAAGGCGTGATCGGTGATGGTGCGAAATTCTCGACGCCGTTCGGCACGCAATCCCTGCTCTACGCCGATTATGTTGCCTCCGGACGTGCGCTGAAGCAGATCGAGACGTTCATCATGGACGAGATCCTGCCATTCTATGCCAACAGCCACACCGAAGCCTCCTTCTGCGGCGCCTACATGACGCGGCTGCGCAACAGCGCCCGCGCAACCATCGCGCAGCTATGCCACGCCCCCTCCCCCGATTTCACGACCATTTTCATGGGCAATGGCGCAACAGCAGGGCTGAATCGTCTGGTACATCTGCTTGAAATCCCGGCTCTCTGTGATGCCGGACAGCGGCCGATCGTCTTTATTGGCCCTTACGAGCATCATTCCAACATCCTGCCCTGGCGCGAGAGCGGTGCGGAGATCGTCGAAATTCCTGAGGCAGCCGAAGGCGGGCCCGACCTGTCTATTCTGGAAGAGGCCCTGAAATCCTGCCCGGCGGACCGTCTGAAAATCGGCTCGTTCTCGGCCGCCTCCAACGTCACGGGCATTCTGACGGATGTGAACGCCGTCACGGCCCTGCTCAAACGGAATGGGGCCCTGTCGATCTGGGATTATGCAGGCGCTGGACCGTACTGCCCGATCGACATGCAGCCCGGAACGCCGTTCGAGAAAGATGCAGTTGTCGTTTCCTGCCACAAATTCATCGGTGGCCCTGCGGCTTCTGGCATTCTGATTGTGCGCAACGCCGCAGTCTCGCGCACATTGCCCGTTCTTCCGGGCGGAGGCACCGTGCGGTTCGTCTCGCCGTGGAACCACGACTATTCCGCCAATCTTGCGTCCCGCGAGGAAAGCGGCACGCCGAACGTGATCGGGGACATCCGTGCCGCGCTGGCCTTCATCGTCAAGGATGTCATCGGAGACGCCTATATGGCGCAGCGCAATGCGGAACTGCGCGCCCGGGCCGTGAAAGCCTGGAGCAGCAATCCCGCCATCGAAATTCTGGGCCACCCGACCGCTGCTGCGCTTCCGATCTTTTCATTCCGGATCCGCGATGTGAAGAACAATGTGTTCATCCATCAACAGCTTTTCACGCGCATGCTGTCGGACCGTTATGGCATTCAGGTGCGGGGCGGCTGTGCATGCGCGGGGCCGTACGCGCATCATCTGCTGGGGATCGACGAGACTGAGTCCGGCCAGATCCGTGGTGCCATCCTATCTGGTCAGGAAATCGAGAAGCCGGGCTGGACACGTCTGAATTTCAGCGTGCTGATGGATGACGCCAAGGTTGAACGTATTCTGGAGGCCGTCAACGAACTCGCCAGCAATCCCTGCGAAACCGCCGCACAATATGACTGCGACATCACCACGGCACGTTTCCGGCCGAAGGCGGCGGCCTGACGGTCAGAAAAGATAGGCGATCTTCATGTAATAGGCGTTCGTTTCCGGCACGTTCCGTCCTTCGACCGAATGGGAATAACGAGGCGTGAACGACAGGCGTTTGGTGATGTAAAACATCGCACCGACGCCCAGCGCCGTTTCGCGGCTGCTCGAATTGGCGACCCAGAGATTGGATGTGTTGTCGTGCATGCCGCCGCTGTTCTGCCAGTCGAGCGAAAAGAACGGCTCAAAACGTGACGTGGCTTTCCAGCTGAAACGCAGGTTCGTGTAAAACACGTTGCCGGGCGAGTAGCTGTGCTCGCCATTGCGGTGTTTGGTCGAACTCACGACGCTGCCCAGATCGCCATCGAAGCTGAAATGCTTCCATTCGTAGTCGAAGATGATGCTCGACAGGTTCGCCCAGTAATGCATCGCCATGGAATCCCGCGTCCCTGACGGGGTTTCCATAAAGGTCTGGATGCCGAGCGTACTGTGTTTATTGGGCTTGAACCATGCTGCAGGGCCAACGATCGTCGTCCCCAGACCGCCCCAGTTCTGCCCGTTGGCCAAAGTATAGGCCTCGGACTGGATCAGCTCGAAGGCAAAGCTGACATGCGGGATCGCGTCGAAGCTACGGAAATGTACGTATTTCGTCATGCCGCTCCAGGTATGGCTGCCGCCATGAGCCCGGCGCTGGCCACCGCTGTCATAAACTGAACCGGCAGCATTTCCGTCGCCGTACTGCACGACGACGTTGAATGGCTTGAAATCCACCGGCAGGTCGTATTCGTGCGGGCCGATGATGGCCAAGGGAATATCCGCGCCATGAGCGGCAAAACCCGGAACAAGAGCAACAGCAGGCAACCAGGCGGTCAGGGCACCAAGACGCACTCCGAGCGTGAATTTGCGACGCATGACGTGAATTTCCATAGAGATTGAGCGGGAGTGTGGAGCGTGTCCTCAGGGGGACACGCTCCGTCCGTAAGTGGGCGATCAGTGCGCGCTCGCGCTCTGGTCTCCATTCAGGCTGTAGGCGATGATATAATCACCGCTGCGGGTGCCAAGGCCCCCATGACCACCTGCGGCGATCACAACATACTGCTTCCCATCAATTTGATAGGACATCGGTGTTGCCTGTCCGCCTGCGGGCAGACGGTCCTGCCAGATGACCTTGCCGTTCGACATGTCGAAACCGCGCAGGTAATCGTCGGCCGTCGCTCCCATGAAGGACACGCCGCCCTTCGTCAGGACGCTGCCGCCGATGTTGTACATGCCGGTCGGAAGCGGAAGGTTGTTATGCGTCCGGAAAGGACCCGTATCGCGCGTGGTGCCGACAGGGTGCTGCCAGACGATTTTCTTCGTCACCAGATCGATGGCGGTGATCGTACCCCAGACCGGTCCCTTGCAGGGGATCTGAAGCGGATTTAGCCACGGGCTGGTATAGGCGATATAGGGTGTGCCGTAGTCCGGAGACACGCTCAGCGCATCGCCCTTGGCTTCCGGCTTGTCGCCCTGACCATTCCACTTCGGCAGAATACCGGCGTTTTCGGCCTTCTGACGTTTTTCCAGACGAATCCGGAACGGCAGGTAGCTCGCATTGGCGATCAGCAGTTTACGCTGCGGATCGATGGAAGCGCCCTGCCAGTCCACCACACCATAGAATGCCGGATAGACAATCGTCGTCTTGCCGACATGCGGCGGCGTGAACTGACCTTCGTAAGCAGACTGACGGAACTGGATGCGGCAGATCATCTGATCCAGCAGCGTCGCGCCCCACATGTCGCTTTCCTTCAGGTCCGGCGGCGTCAGGGACGGCAGACCGACAGCGAAAGGCTGCGTCGGCGTCACGTGATCGTCCGATGCGACACCTGTTGTCGGAACCGGACGTTCCTCGACCGGATAACCCGGAACCGGCTTGCCGGTGCGACGGTCCAGAACGAAGAACTCTCCGCGCTTCGTGCTCTGGATCAGAGCCGGAATGTTTTCGCCATTCGGGCCGGGCAGATCGACCATGGACGGTCCGATGGCCAGATCCATGTCCCACAGATCGTGATGCACGGTCTGGAAGGTCCACCGGCGTTCACCCGTCTCGATATCGAGGGCAATCGTGGCGCTGGAGGTCGCATCGTCGAACGGACGGCGCGAGCCACCCCAGTTATCCGGCGGCGAGTTGCCCATCGGCAGGTACAGAAGACCCAGTTCCGGATCGGCTGTGTAAACGCCCCATGCGTTCGGGGTGTCACGCGTCAGCTCGTCGTTCGGGCCGGGTTTCCAGTTTTCCGGGTTATGACCGGCATCCCACGCCCATTCGATCTCGCCGTTGATCGGGTTGAACGCACGGATTGCGCCGGAGGGCTCGAAATTCGCCTGATTGTCGAAAATCCAGCCGCCCAGAACCACGCGATCCTTCACCACCAGCGGCGGAGACGTCACGAAGTGGAAGCCATGCGGCACATGACCGAGATACTGGCGCAGGGAAATGAAGCCGTGTTCACCGAAATCTTCGCAGGGCTTGCCGGTTTCAGCATCTACAGCCAGCAGGCGCACGTCGCCAACCGGGGAGAAAATGCGCTTCTGGCAGGCCTTGGAGCCGTCAGGAGCCGTATAGTCGTCCGGCGCCTTGTAGTAAGATACGCCACGGCAGGCCAGATAAACGTTCGCAGCCAGATCCTCTGCAGCAGGCTTGGGATCGAACTTCCACTTCACCTTGCCCGTCTTGGCATCGAGAGCCATGACCCAGTTATGGGGCGTGCAGAGATAGAGCGTGTCATCGACCTTGATCGGGGTGACTTCAAGGTTGAACTCGTGGCCCTGATCGGGGCCTGCAACAACGCCTTCATCGGCCTTCTGAACGTCACCCGTACGGGTCACCCAGGCGCGCTTGAGGTTGCTGACATTCGCAGGCGTGATCTGGGCCAGCGGGCTGTAGCGGTCTCCACCCACCGTACGGCCATAGGCCGGCCAGTCGGCGTCGGGCGTGTCCTTGGCCGTCAGGTCGGACTGGTTGGTCGCGGCCATACGGTCAGCGGGGAGCGTGCCGTTGATGGAGTAGGACGTGAAGCAGCTTGCGATAATCGCAATCATCGCGATCACGGCAGAACCGAGAAGCTCGCGCTTGTCCGAAACCCAGGTCTGACCGGTCCGCCACACCCATGGCAGCAGCATCCAGGCCGCGATCCCCACGAGCGTGAAGAGACGGACTTCCAGACCCCAGATGTCGAACCCGACTTCGAAGACAGACCAGATGGTCGCCACCAGCAGCAGTGCAGCGTACAGACGCGCGCCCAGCAGCGGATTGCGGAAGCTGACACCCGCGGCGGCAAGCATCACAAGGCCCATCAGGGCATAGAACCACGAACCACCGAGAACGAGGAGATATCCTCCCCCTCCCAGCAGGAAAAGCCCGACAACTGCGAGCAGGATAGAGGTTAATGGAGACATTACCCTCTGGAGTGAAGCAGACATGACACCTCGTTCTTGCGAAAAACGAAAACCATTCTCTCTGAAATGATTTGTTTTTCCTGATCATCGGCGGAACGCGTTACCGTTAGCGCTCCGTCATGGCTGTGACGGACGGGACAGCTCTGTTCGTACGTCAGGAGCGGCAATGACCGGCGCTTGCAAAAGCTCCGGCTTTCATGCCTGTGTCCCTTCCGACCCACAGCACTGAACCGGAAAAGAAAGGAGTATTGCGTTACCGATGGCCTGCGAAGAAACACACCCGATACGCAACGCTTCGCCTTTTCCAGAACCCGTCATTCCTGAATGTCTTCGCCGCAGGCTATCCCGTATGGTTCCACCCTCACCCGATTGTGACTGTCTGCGCCGCACCTGTCGCAGAACTGCGACAGGTTTTCGGCACCGGGTGCCTTATCCCGCCCTATGGGGTGCGCGATGACCGCTGCCGCTGCCCGGACATGCCTGTCGGATTCCTGGGCGAGATGCTCGACAAACTACAATCTGGACCCATCCGAACGCTGGGAAACGCAGGTGCTCAGCCAGCCCGAACTACGCTTTGTCAGCGGGCGCACGCAGCGACTGATCCAGAGTGCTCTTCCGGAAATGCAGCGCCTGCATACGCTCGTGGATCCGCTAGATTTTACGGTCATGCTGGCCGACCCCACTGGCGTCGTCCTCTCCCGGCACACGCAGCGCAGCAATCTGAGCGGCTGCCGACGGTGGCGTTTTCAGGCGGGTGCGGTCTGGGATGAAGCCAATGCCGGGACCAACGCGATCGGAACCTGCCTGCGCGAAGAACGCCCGGTCATGGTTGTTCACGACCAGCACTGGCGTCTGTGTTTCCGTAAGCTGACCGGCATGGCCGTGCCGGTTTATAACTCCATCGGGGATCTCGCCGGGGCCATCGACATCAGTTCTTTCGTGGCCGAGAACGTGCTGCCTGCCGCGCCGCTTCTGATGGATGCACTCCAGACAACGGCCCGGCGCGTCGAAGAGAAACTGTTTCACGACCGTTTCCGGGAGGACATGATCCTGACGCTTGGGCCGTCGACATCGTCTTCGGCCATGCTGGTTGCGCTGGATCGGGACGGGCATATCCGTGGCGCCACCCATGCCAGCCGCCAGCATATGAACTGGCCGAAAGGCGAATTATCGGGCCTTCCGGCGCTCCTGCCTCTGCTCGACAGTCAGGAAGAGCCGAATTTCCGGCGGGCAGAGGCGCAGGTGATCCGCTCCGCCCTTGGGACAGTCCGTGGAAATGTGAGCGCGGCCGCACGTCTTTTAGGCGTGAGCCGCGCCACACTGCACCGCAAAATCAAGGCGCTTGGTCTGGATCACTAGGACCGGACAAAGCCTTTGCGTAGTCGTCGGGTCGGAACCCGACCAGCAGCACATCCGGCCCCTCCAGCACAGGACGCCGGATCATGGCGGGATGTTCCAGCATGAGCGCCAGCGCCCGGTCCGTATCCAGAGCCTCCCGAAGCTCGGGCGGCAGTTTGCGAAACGTCGTTCCCGAGCGGTTCAGGAGCTTTTCCCAACCCAGTTTCGCAACCCAGCCCTCCAGGCGCGCCTGCGGAACTCCGTCTTTGCGATAGTCATGGAAAGTGGCCGCAACACCGTGCTCGGCCAGCCATGAGCGGGCCTTGCGCATCGTATCACAATTGGGGATTCCGTAGATCGTGACGGACATGAAATCTGTCTCCGGTTTCAGGCGACGAGGCCGCCATCCACCAGAATGGATGCACCAGTGATGTAAGAGGCATCGGGGCTGGCGAGGAAGGACACCGTGCGGGCAATGTCATTGACCTTGCCGTAGGATTCCGTGGCCGTGAAGCTGCGGATGACAGCGGCACCCTCACCGTCTTCGGGGTTGAGATCCGTTGCGATCGGGCCGGGCTCGACGACATTCGCCGTAATGCCCTGCGGTCCGAGATCCCGCGCCACGCCCTTTGCAAAACCGATCAGACCAGCCTTCGTCGCGGCATAGAGTGAAATACCCTGAAATGGTGCGCGCTCGCCAAAAGCCGAGCCGATATAGATCAGGCGGCCACCTGTCGTCATATATTTCAGAGCTTCAACCGTCTCGATCATCGCCGCGCGCAGGTTGAGGTTCAGGACATCTTCGATCTGCGTCACGCTCATCTGGGCAATCGGGCCGTAGGGATAGATGCCTGCATTGCACACCAGCGTGTCCAGACGCCCGAACGCCTCATGCGTCTTCGTAATCGCTGCAATATTGCCGTCCGCGCTGCCACCATCAGCCTGCACCGCAACAGCACGACGCCCGAGGGCTTCAACTTCGGAAACGACTTTCTGCGCGGCCTTTTCATTGCGGGCGTAAGTAATGGCGATATCAAAGCCATCCTGCGCCAGCTTCAGCGCAATGGCCGCACCGATGCCGCGTGATCCACCTGTAACGAGCGCTACTCTCTGGGTCATGATCCTGTTCCTTCTGGCTGCATGGACGAAAGATCCGTCCTTGATCTGGCAGATCATGAGCCATTTTCGAGCCGGACCCAACCTCCTCCGGAACATTGTGAAGACAGATCCCGACCACAGGCCTAAAACACAGCTCATGTCAGCACAGCCCCAACCCACAGCGCCTCGCCGGAAATGGACCGATATTATCGCGGGGCTCTCGCTGGCGTCGGTGAATATTCCGCAGGTGCTGGGCTATACGCGCATCGCGGCCATGCCCGCGGTTACAGGGCTTTATACGGTCCTGCTGCCGCTTGTGGCGTTCGCAGCCTTTGGGTCCTCCCGACATCTGGTTGTCGCAGCCGATTCCGCAACGGCGGCTATTTTCTCAAGCGCGATTGGCAAGATGGCGCCGCAGGGCAGCCCGCATTACATGGCGCTCGTCAGCATGACAGCGCTGCTCTGTGCAGCCCTCCTGCTTGTGGCGCGGGTCTTCCGTCTGGGATTTCTGGCGGATTTCCTGTCCCGTACCGTTCTCACCGGGTTTCTGGCCGGTGTGGGCGTACAGGTCTGCATCGCGATGCTACACGACATGCTCGGCGTGTCCGTCAGCGCGCATAACCCGCTGCTTCAGGCGTATGGCACGCTTCGGCAGATCCCGCAGGCCAGCCTTGTTGTCGCCGGACTTTCCGCTTTTACGGTCGGGGTTCTCATGACCGGACAGCGCCTCGCCCCGCATCTGCCAGCCGGGCTTTGTGTCGTTATCGGCAGCATCGCCCTGAGCATGGGGCTGAACCTTCCGCATCATGGCGTTCCCATCCTTGGCCGTGTCGCAGGCGGGTTGCCGCATTTCGGTCTGCCGGATGTCGCATGGAACGAACTTTTGGCCCTCCTGCCCGTGGCGGCGTCCTGCGTGTTCGTCATCATCGCACAGAGTGCCGCCACGTCCCGGGTCTTCTGCGAGCGGTTTCATGAAACCGTTGATGAGAACCGCGATCTTCTGGGGCTGTCCGCCGCCAATATCGCCGCAGGTCTGAGCGGCACCTTCACCGTCAATGGCAGCCCCACCCAGACCGCGATGGCGGTGCATTCCGGTGCGCGCAGTCAGGTCGCACAGGTGACGTTTGCCTGCGTGACGCTCATGGTCCTGCTGTTTCTGACACGCCCGCTGGAGGCCCTGCCCCGCTGCGTTCTGGCCGGGATCGTTTTTACCGTCGCCATCGGGATGATCGACCTGAAAAGCCTGTGCGCAATCCGGCAGGAAAGCCCGGGCGAGTTCTGGCTGGCCATGACGACCGCCGCCGTTGTCGTGGGAGTTGGTGTTGAGGAAGGCATTTTCCTCGCCATCGCGCTCTCGCTGTTTCGCCATGTCCGGCACAGCTACGAGCCGCATACGGTGGTCCTGCAACAGGCCGCAGGCACAGGAATTCTGGAAGCCCTGCCCGCGAAGGACGGGCTGGAAACGGTTCCGGGCCTTATCGTCTTCCGGTTCTGCGCGGATCTGTTCTACGCCAATTCGACGCGCTTTCGCCAGGACCTTCTGGCTCTGGTGGACCACGCGCCGCACCCGGTCCGCTGTGTCGTCCTCGATGCCAGCCCCGTCACGGACATCGACTATTCTGCCGCCGCCGACCTGCGCGACCTGATCGCACAACTCCAGCAGCGCGGGATTACACTAATTTTCGGACGGGTGAGCGTCTATCTGCGTTCAGACATGGACCGCCATCACATCACACCCGCCCTCGGGGCAGGGAATATCTACCCGGAACTACATACGGCGCTGAAAGCCGCCCACGATATTCTGGACGGCCCGGCGTTGTCCGTCAGGCCTTCCTGACGAACTCGGATTTCAGGTTCATCGCCCCGATCCCGGCAATCTTGCACGCGATATCATGCCCGTCTCCGCCGTCCGACAGGCGGATGTTCTTCACCTTGGTCCCGCCTTTGACGACCATGGACGAGCCCTTGATCTTCAGATCCTTGATGACCGTAACCGTATCGCCATCCGCCAGAACATTGCCGTTGGCGTCCCGGATCTCGCCGGACGCCGCGTCATTTTCCGCTCCCGTCTCGGCCGGGTTCCACTCATGCGCACATTCCGGGCACATCCACAGCGCACCGTCCGGATAAACATGTTCGCACCCGCAGACCGGGCATTTCAGATTGCTGTCCATGATGACCTTTTTTCGTTTGTGGCCGGACACTACTGCACGCAGTCCGTATTTCAAAACGGGGATCGGCCGTTTTCATAACCTGTTCGTTTGACAGGACGCGCGCTATCAACAGCCAGACATAGATTGCCACGCTGATGGAAAGACTGTTCCGATGTCCGACGCCACGCCCCAACCCGTTGCCGCCCCCCTGACGCGCGCCGCCATTTTCCTTGTCCTGAACATCAATCCCGGCACGGATGCGGAAAAGACCATCCGCAGCCTTTGTGCGGATCTTTCCGGCCTGCGCCGCACGGTCGGCTTCCGGGATCTGAACGGGCAGCTTTCCTGCGTTCTCGGGTTCGGATCAACGGCGTGGGACCGGCTCTTTCCGGGCCCGCGTCCACAGGAACTGCACCCGTTTCAGGAAATCAAAGGCGTCCATCACGCCGTCTCAACACCCGGCGACATGCTGTTCCATATCCGCGCCACCCGCATGGACATGTGCTTCGAAATGGCCAAGCTGGTCATGGAGCGCCTGCGCGCCGTCTGCACGGTTGTGGATGAAGTCCACGGTTTCAAATATTTCGACGACCGGGACCTGATCGGTTTCGTGGACGGCACGGAAAACCCTGAAAATGCCGCAGCCTGCGAGGCCGCCATCATCGGCGACGAAGACGCGGCTTTCAAAGGCGGAAGCTACGTCATCACGCAGAAATATTTCCACGATCTCGACGCCTGGAACACCCTGCCCGTCGAGATGCAGGAAAAAATCATCGGCCGCAAAAAGCTGTCCAATGTCGAACTCGATGACAAAACAAAGCCCGCCTACGCCCATAACGCCCTGAACGTTGTGACGCGCAATGGAAAACAGGTCGATATCCTGCGCGACAACATGCCGTTCGGCGAGGCGGGCAAGGGTGAGTTCGGCACCTATTTCATCGGCTATGCCCGCTCCCCGTCCGTCACGGAGGAAATGCTGCACAACATGTTCGTCGGCAAACCGGCAGGAAATTACGACCGTCTGCTGGATTACAGCCGTCCTGTCACAGGCTCGCTGTTCTTTGTTCCGTCTGCCGATTATCTTGACGATATCGACGCCTGATCGTGCAAAGAAGCGTGGTCACACGCTCGCCCGTAATGATAGACAAACCGGGCCATAAAGCGGAGCGTGGTTGAGCATGTATCACTGGGGCAAGCGGATCGCGCGCTGCGTGATGGGCGTTCTTGGGGTCCTTTTCTGCGCGACGGCCTATTCCGCTGACCTCACCGGCGGCGGCTCCAGCTTTGCCGCCCCGCTTTACCGGGAATGGGGCAAAGGTTTTCATCGCCAGACCGGCCTGTCCTTCACCTATCAAAGCGTTGGCTCCGGTGCGGGACAAAAGCTCGTTATGGCTGCGGGCGTGGATTTCGGAGCCTCGGATCTCCCACTCTCGGCCGCTTTGCTGGACTCAAACAGCCTCTATCAGTTCCCGACCGCACTGGGCGCGATCGTGGTGATTATCAATGTCCCCGGCATTGCTTCGAACCAGATGAAACTGGACGGCCCAACGCTCGCTGCGCTGTTTGACGGCACGATCACAACATGGGCCGATCCACGTCTCCGGGCCCTGAACCCCGGCCTGCGCCTGCCGGATCTGGATGTTCTCCCCATCCACCGCGAGGAAGCCTCGGGCACCAGCCATGTTTTCGCGGATTATCTGCATGACGTCGCGCCCGACTGGAAAACCGGGATGTGGGGTGATGGACCGGAAGCGCGGGGCAATGACGGGGTCGCAGCCAGCGTACGCCAGTCCATCGGGGGCATCGGCTTTGTGGAATATGCGTTTGCGCGCCAGAACAGGCTCAATACCGTCCGGCTGAAAAACCATGCAGGGCAGTTCGTCACGCCGGAAAAAGCGTCGTTCACCAGTGCCGCCACCAGCGCGGACTGGTCGCACGCTGAGCATTACGCCGTGAATCTTCTTCAGGCCCCGGCGCCGCAGGCCTGGCCGATCATGAGCGCAACCTTCGTTCTCGTGCCTGCCCATCCGACAGACAAAACGGCAGCCGCCGCCACAAAAGCATTTTTCAGGTATGGCCTGAAACAGGGCGATGACGTAACGCGGGATCTGGATTACGTACCGTTGCCCACGAACGTGAAAGACAGGGTCCTGTCCGGCTGGCCCTGAACCCTGCCACGTCATAATAACTTCACTTCACTTCCCCCTCCCCGTCCTGTGAATGGTCCGAACAGTCCATGCCCTCAGGGAAGGGGAACCGTCTTGCCAGACCGTGTTCCGGGTCATTGCCGATCTCCACACGTCTCCAGCCCTGCAGGAGCACTAGATCCGGTTTTCCCACCGCTGTTCCTGTCCGCCTCTATCTGACGGGATACTGGCATGTCCGAAGGACATTCTCCTTCGTTTCTGCGGCTGACAGGCCGATATTTTGCTCTGGTTTTCCTGATCGGAACCGCACGGGCGGCAACAGCGCCGCTCGTCACCGATGTGCTGCCATCAGGCGTTCCCCTGCCCTCCCCGGCACCGGGTTTCGTTTTACCCCCTGAAGATACGGGAACCGAACTTCTTGGGGATGTCGGCGGCGCACGATCCTGGCTGGGCCGGAAAGGGATCCGCTTCAATCTTCAGGATGTCGAGGAAGTCTGGGGCCTCGCTTCCGGCGGCCTGCACCCCGGTCCGACCTATGACGGCATGACGGCCGCAACGCTTCTTCTGGAAACACGCCGGGCCTTCGGATGGCATGACGGGCTGTTCAATATCAGCGCCATTCAGGTCCGGGGACGGTCTCTGGCCGGAGAACGCCTTGGCTCCCTCAATCCGGTTAGTGGTTATGATGCCGGCCGGACGACCCGCCTGTTCGAACTCTGGTACGGGCAGGGGTTTTTCGGAAACCGGCTGGATATCCGCGTCGGGACGATTGATCTGGATACCGAGTTTCTGGTCAGCCAGAACGCATCCCTGTTCCTGAATGCCAGTTTCGGCTGGCCACTCTCCACGTCCAGTAATCTCTACTCTGGCGGCCCCTCATGGCCGTTTTCCGCCGTCGGAACACGAATCAAATGGTCCCCCGCCTACCCGCTCGTCCTCATGCTCGCCATCACGGACGACAATCCAACCCGAGGTCCCTTCTACAGCACCCTCAGCCCCACACGGATCGACCCGTCGGGGACGACCTTTTCCACCAAGGGCGGCACTCTTTTCATGGGAGAGGCCCAGCTCTGGGTCGATGCAGCGCAAAGCCTTTCAGGAAAGGACGCCCCTGCCCTTCCGGGAACATGGAAAATTGGCGGACTGTACGATACAGGCCGCTTTCCGGACCCGCGTTTCGACAATCAGGGTGGCCTTCTGGGGAGTCCGGAGAGCAATGGCACACCCTTTTACCATTCCGGAACCTGGCTGGGTTATGTCGTGCTTGATCAGGCGCTCTGGCGCACAGTCGGCGATCCGGTCAAGGCCATCAACACTTTCGTACGCGCCACCATGGCCAGTGGCACCCGAAACCGTCTTACCGCCGAGGTGGAGGCCGGACTGACCTTTCAGGGCTTTGTCCCTTCCCGCCCCAATGACGTGATCGGAATCGGCTGGGGAACAGGATTTTTCAGCCACCGCGCCAAGGAAAACGCACGCGATGTCATCCGTCTTTCAGATAGCACGGCCAGACTTCTGGTGCCGGAAAACCATATCGAGCTGACATGGCAGGTTCCGATCCGCGATTACGTCACCCTCCAACCGGATTTTCAGTATTTCTGGAATCTGGGCGGTCAGGAACCGGTAAAAGGCGCCGCATCCGCATCGCGGGGAGCTGTCTTAGGTCTGAACATGACCACGTCCTTCTAAAACCGGTTTTATGATTTCAATTAAGTTTCAAACTTCGGTTCCGCTTTGCCCGGTAAGGTTCTGTTCACGGCCTGTAAAGCCGGTGACAAAGGAAACTATTCATGACGCAGGACAACGATTTCGGCGGTCTCTCGCCAGACGAACAGGCTCGGGCGCGCATGCGCTACGAAATCATCGATGACCTGGATGAAGAATTCGAGCTTTCTCTGGAAGAAAATGAAGGCGAAGGTCTCGATCCTGCGGACCGTGAGTTCCGCCGCACCTATTTCCGCGAACTGATCCGCCTTCAGGGCGAACTCATCAAGCTGCAGGACTGGGTCAAAGCCAGTGGCGAGCGGATTGTCGTCCTCTTTGAAGGCCGGGACGCTGCGGGCAAAGGTGGCGCGATCAAACGCATCACCCAGCGTCTGAACCCCCGGATCTGCCGCGTTGCCGCCCTGCCAGCCCCAAATGACCGCGAACGCACGCAGTGGTATTTCCAGCGCTATGTGGCCCATCTCCCGGCCGCAGGTGAAATCGTTCTCTTTGATCGCAGTTGGTACAACCGTGCCGGCGTTGAGCGTGTCATGGGGTTCTGCACGGACGAAGACTATGAAGAATTCTTCCGCTCCGTTCCCGAATTCGAGCGCATGCTGGTCCGCAGCGGAATCCGGGTCATCAAATTCTGGTTTTCGATCACGGATGAAGAGCAGGAATCCCGCTTCCGCGCCCGAATCGAAGACCCGCTGAAGCAGTGGAAGCTCAGCCCGATGGATCTTGAAAGCCGTCGTCGTTGGGAAAATTACACTCTAGCCAAGGAAGTCATGCTGGAACGCTCCAGCATCCCCGAAGCCCCATGGTGGGTCGTTCCCGCCGTTGACAAGAAACGCGCGCGCCTGAACTGCATCGCCCATTTCCTGTCACTCGTGCCCTACGAACCCGTCAACCGCACAGAAGTTGTGCTGCCGGAGCGGGTCTTTCATCCGGATTATGAGCGCGAACCCACGCCCGAGACCATGCTCGTTCCCGAACGCTACTGAAAGCCACGTCTTCTCCTCCCTCTGACGGGAGGAGAAGATGCCTGATTTTAATCAGTCATCCCCGGGAAAGAGCGGTCCTGACGCGACGTTGAAGGCTTTTTCCAAAGTCATTGAATGGAATTTCAATGAAACGAAAGGCAAAATAGGACGCTGCCAAGGATATTGCGAGAACCGGAACAAGCATCAGGGAGGCCTGTACAGGAAGCGAGTACGGAAGCAGGAAAGACGTCATCAACCGCGCAACAATGACGATAACCAGAAAATGGACGAGATATATTCCAAAGGAAATATCTCCAAGCCAAACCAGCCAGCGCACCGAAAGAAGCCGGGACATATGGCTCTTTGTCGCAAGGCCATAAATGATGACAGCCGCAAAAATGGCTTCGACAAGACTGCGGAACGGATCGTTGAATGCCGGATCAACCTGGCCTGTCACCACCTCCACTATCTTCCAGGCCCCAACAAGTCCGATCACCGCCGCATAGAAAAACAGGTCGGAATATCGTTTGTCATGAGCCTGTAAAATCCTGAAGGTCAGAATTCCGACAACAAAATCGACCGCGTAAACTACAGGAAGACTTTTCCCGCCACCATCGGCAGCAATAAACGATAATACCGCCGCAATGACAAACGTCAGTACGGCAAGCCAGAGACGTCCTGTGCAGGCTTTGACCAAGAATGGCAATATCAATGCCACCAGTAATTCGCAGGCGATCGTCCAGTTCTGGGGAACGAGAGCACTGTTCATGCCAACAAAACATCTGGCCAGGATCGAGGCCGACAACGGCACGCCATGCGGAAGCAACCCGGCAAACCAGGAATTGGTAAATGGCACGTCCCAGGTCGAAAAAGACGATTTTACATAAATAAGCGATAAAGCCGTTACGACTGCAAGCAACGGAACAATGCGGAAAAAGCGCCGGACGTAAAATCCGGCAAGCCCACTCACGCTTATGGACTTTCTGAAAAGAGACGGAGACAGGACGAAGCCGCTTAGAACAAAAAATACGACAACGGCCGCCTGCGAATTCAGAAAGATATTCTGGTATGCCAGCCAGAAAGTTTCGCCTCCAGGAAAGCAACGCACATAATGACGCAACAATACGGTTATGGACGCAATTCCCCGCAGTGATTGCAGAGACGGGATATGATCCCCTGAAGAGCTACTCAAACCGGTGGGCTCGTGCGTCCTGTCAGACATTTTGTTTGTTGTTCCTGAAACGGTTTATTATCCAACATTCATACTGGAAACAAAAAAAGAAGCACCCGTTTCCAGGTGCTTCTTCTTCAATCCCGGAACAGACTAATCGCCAGAGCGATTAGCAGCCCCAGTGAGACGTGTTGTGGATCACAGATGCCTGGGAATGCGACGAAGACTGTCCCGATGACGAGAAGCAGCCGTGTGAACCGCTCTGCTGGCCCCAGTTGAAAGAAGAGCTCCAGCCGCTACCGGACTGGGCGGAATTGCCACCAAACCAGTTGCTGCTGCCACAGCTGCTCGACTGCCAACCCTTGCAGGACGAGAAAGCATTGCTCCAGGACGCAATGATCTGCTTGATGGAAGAGGAGTAGTCACAGCCACCCGATCCCCAACCCCAGCCCCAGCTCGCGCCATGGCCGCCACAACCCGTGCTGGAGCCATTATGACCGTTCGATCCCGAGTGACCGTCGTGGCCGTTCCAACCGGAATGACCGCTCGAGTTTCCATCATGATGACCCCAGTGGCCACCGTGCCCACCACAATGGTTGCCCGAGTTGCCACTGTTCGCGGACGTATCAGAAATAAGATAATTACCGCTCTTATCCTGAGTAATCGCGAGGGTGCCCGGAGTATATCCGGAAGCCATCGTGACACTGTTCAGGGTCAGCGTGTGGTTATCGCTTTCCTGCACAACGAGGCTGTAGCTACCGTCCGTGTTCTTGACGTACGATGCTGAGAGCGGGGTCTCGCCCGTATTGGCTGTGATGCCGAACTGGGTTTTGGAAGAAACACCCGAGAACTTGGTGTCGACCGTTCCGTCCGAACCATTGAGGAAAAACTGCTCGCTCGACTTTGAGTCGAATGCAACAGAGACACCCGTCGTCAGAAAACCCGTGTACATCGTGCTGTTGCCAGAGAGCGTGATGTGCATCGAATTTTCGACGTTGATGCTGGCTGTCTGGCTACCAAACGTGGAATCAACCAGATTCAGCGTACCGCCGCCATTCAGACGAGAACCCGCGCCCATGAAAACGTTGCTACGGTTGTTTTCGATGGTGAGAGTGCCGTTCATGACGTTGATGTCGCCAAGCTGAACTGCAGACGGCGTATCGATCACGATCGTGCCGTACTGGAACACCTGGAAAGCACTGGTCGAGAAGACAGGAGAGCTTTCGCTGGACTGGCAGGACGTTGCCGTGATGTCGAGTGTGCCGTATCCACCGATTGTCAGGCTGGGAACCGGCGTTGCACTGACCGTGCTCGCGACAGCTTCTGCCGTGACAGTAGCGCTCGTACCGAAAATGGAAACGTCATGATACGTGGTCGGAGACTCACCCGTCGACCAGTTCGTGACATTATAAAAATCGCCGCTAGTGCCGCCGGTCCAATAAGTCGAAGCCATGTCGCAGTTATCCTGTACTATCGGGAGCAGTCCCGAAAATATTACAATCAATCCCAAGGCGCTCAATTATTGAGTTAGCGCACTTTTGGATCGAATAATGTGCACTTACTCGCACATCCGAAAAATCTTTTCTCATTAATAAGACGTTAATGAGTTTTTTTGTTATCAACATCGCTCTCAAGGCCGAAATATGCGCAACTAAGAGGGCCTTTCCAGCGGAAAGGGCCCAACAAAAAAAATCCAATCCAGACTTTTCGTCAAAAAAGCCAAATATCTTCGGCAGATATTCCCAATAGTTAAAATGTGATTAATTTTGCCCTATTAGAACAAATGCTTAATTTTTGAGCATCGATGAAAAATATACGGAAAATCAACGGAGCATTGTCATTCTCTCAACGAGACGCCCATGCCGCCGATGGCCTTGGCTCCGAACAAACCATTAATATGGACCGGGAATCGGGTTGGTAGGCAAATATGCTAGCGCTATGCCCTGCACTGGAAAGAATGAGCAGATCGGAACCTTGATCTTCCACAATCCAATCTGACTGCATTGGGTAACCTGCATCCGCGCGCAGGTCTTTCCACCCTCGTCAGCAATTTTGAGGTCATGGCGCTGCCCTCCCGAAATAACATCAAAACATTTTAGGAGAGGGTTTTTGTAGGCAACAGCATGAAAGGCGGGTGACAAACCAAAATAATTCGGCAAAACGCAAAGACGAATGATGATAATTTTATTTTCACGGCATGGAACAAACGTCTCAAAAGAAATAATCTTAGAACTTGAACATCTCCTGGACTGGAGGCATCCATAACCAGAATGATAGCGCTGAAGGGTTGACGCACTCTCGTGACTAATAGCCTCGAACCGGAAAATGCCCCGATCCCGGAGCAGGAAAAATTTACGAACGTCGGCGCAAAAGCCGCACGCGGTGCGGCACTTCTGCTCGGGGCCAAGCTGTCAGGTCGTCTCCTGGATTTTGTGTCGCTTGTTGTTCTGACCCACCTTCTGCTGCCGGCAGATTTTGGCGTCGTGTCTCTGGCCATGTCCGTCATTTATCTTACGGAAGCCATTTTCGAACTTCCCTTATCTCAGGCGCTCGTTGTTCTGGAGACCATAGACAAAGATCATCTCGACACATCATTCACGCTCAGCTTCCTGCGCGGCACCATTATTTGTATTATTATCTTCGTCATTTCCCTCCCATTTTCCATTATATACCACGACTCCCGGCTGTTTCCGCTGCTCATGGCGCTTAGTCTGGCTCCTGCCCTGCGCGGAATGTGGAGTCCGACCCTGACGCTCTACACAAAGCGTCTCGATTTTACGCGCGAATGTATCATCGATTTTCTTGGAAAATTTGGCTCTATGACCATTGCGGTTATTGTGGCCGTGACAACGCGCTCCTACTGGGCTGTTGCAGCCGCAACGATTACAAATACTGCTTTTGGGATGATCGTTTCTTATGTGATCTCTCCATACAGACCACGCTTTACGCTATCGCGATGGAGCGATTTCAGAAATTTTCTTGGCTGGAGCAGCGGAGGCCAGATCATCAGCGCCATCAATTGGCAATATGACCGCCTTATTCTGGGACGTATGGTTCCTCCGCAAACCTTGGGAGCCTTTTCGATCGCGAGCGATCTGGTGGGGATTCCGTCACAGGCCATTATCGCGCCTCTCAGTCGCCCCCTGCTTTCTGCCCTTGTGGCGCGGCGGGACAACATGGATCACTTCAGAAACCTCTACCAGTTGTCGAACGCCAGTGTGTTCATGATCATTCTTCCTATTTTTATTGAAATGTCTGCGCTTTCAGGGGAGATCGTCCACACGATTCTGGGGGCAAAGTGGGAAAAATCCATCACCTATATTTCCCTGCTCGCCATTCCACCGATCCTTGCAGGATTGGCAGAAGGCATTTCAGCACTGGTCATGGCTTTCAAGAAAAACCACCTTTACATGCGCCTTAATTCTCTGGAATTTGCCTTCAAGATCCCTATCGTCACAGGAGCGTCCTATTTCTTCGGAGCGCTGGGAGCATGCTGGGGACGCATCTGCGTCGCATTCATCATGATGCTTATCTATCTCTCGACCACAAAAACCCTGATCAAAGTCTCTTATGGCGAAGTCTTCTTTCAGAACTGGCGGACCTGCCTGGCCGGCATCGTGTCGTGGCTCAGTATAGAAAGCATCAAATGGTATCTTCTGCCGGCTGCATGGCCCGGCATTATAAAACTCTTCATTCTCGGCAGCGCTGGACTCATGGCTTATGTTCTTGCGCTGCTCGCACTCTGGTCTATGACCGGAAAAAAACCTGGATCGGTAGAAGCCAGGGTCGTTGGACTATGCATGTCAAAGCTCAGGAAAAACCGCGTCGCGCTTTGACAGGCACACTGTCTGCCAGACAGGCATTCATCCCTGTCAGTTTTTCCTACCCGAAACGTTGCAGCAATTCTTTCGCAGCAGCGTTTCCTCGCGATGCTGCGAAATGCAGAAGCCTTTTCGCCTCTGCGGGATCAGCAGCACATCCCATTCCATTATAGACCAGCTGGGCCAGTGTTACCGCAGCGCCCGCGTGTCCGGATTCTGCGGCCCTGCGATACCAGGAATGGGCCTCAGGAAAATTGGGACTCACACCATCGCCCTGAAGATTGATATCTCCGACCAACGCAATCGCTTCAACTTCTCCACCCTGTGCGGCTTTGCGCAACCACGTCTCGGCTTTGGAAACATCTCGCTCCACGCCACGCCCCTGATAATAGGCGATTCCAACCTTCATCTGTGCCGCAGGCCGATCATCTTCAGCAGCTTTCATGAAATGCTCGAAGGCCTGCGCGTCTTTTCCGCCCTCATATTCCAAAACGGTTCCGAGAGTCAGTTCAGCATCCGCAAGACCAGCCTGCGCTGCCTTGCGGATACAGGATAGACCCTGCTCGCGCTCCGCGGCATTTTGCGCAGCTCCAAGCAGATCAAGACCATAGCCATAAAGACCCTGCACATTGCCAGCCTCAGCAGACCTGCGATAAAGCTCCCGCCCTCTTTCAGGATCGCGCAGAGTGTCAGGCCCCTGCATCAGGAGATGAGCCATCATCGCCATACCGTCGGGATCTCCGCCGTCAACGGCTTTCTCCGCCCAGTGCAAGGCGCCTTCATAGTCAGGCGCTCCCTGTTCGGGAATTCTTTCAAAAACTGTCGCGCGATCTACGGATGCTGGGCCCAGTCCCATGTAACACAACTGTGCCAGTTTATGGCACGCTTGGGCGTGACCATGTTCTGCGGCTTTCTGAAACCAGCGCAGGGCTTCTCCGGGGTTTATAGGGACGTCTTTATCCGCCAGATAAAGCTCTCCCAGAACAAACTGAGCCTCCTCATTGCCTGACGTCGCCAAAGTATGAAGCTGTCTGAGTCCCTGCCTGGCCTTTCCATGCTCCAGCAGTCTCTTCGCATTTTGCAGCTTTGCCTCGGGCCGGAGAAATAACGGGAATCCGAGTTTACTCATGGGACTTTTCCAGACTTGAAGAAATATAAGGTCAGGTTGTGGAGAGTGTTACAGGACAGTGCCTGAATGGCGCAACAAACCGGTGAGAAAAATATTCAAGCCATACTTCCGCTGGAGACCGCAGACCATGCAGTGACAAAGCCACAATCAGAACGCCCACAAGAAGCACTACAACAGACCAATCAGGCTTCTTTTGTTTCGAGGATGTCTGTATTTCCCGATAGCGTGCAAACGTCAGCAACAGAACGCCCAGCATTCCCAAAGCGCCCCCCACACACACCTCGGCAACGGAATGGACATGCAACCAGACACGTGCAGCGCCAGCGAGCAGTGCAATCGCCAGAGCCCCCATAAAACCCGCGATCGACAGCCTGCCAAACAGCACAATCATGCTGCCATAGACAAACGTCGTACCTGCTGTATGCCCGCTCGGGCTGTAAAGATTCTGGCCCGGAAGCCGGCCGCATGCTTCAAACTCCAGTTTGAGCACCAGCATTCCGCCAAACACCACGATCACCAGAGCCAGCCATTGGAAAAATATTTTCCGCCGCGCCTGCACGATCAACAGAAGACCAGTCAGGGCCATCACCGGCCACAGGATATTTTCGTCTCCGAAGTCGCTAAAAAACCCGATAAGACTTATGAGACCGTCAGGCACGCACCCGCTTTCCCGCTTTGGTCTGAAGGCGAATCAACGATGACACCAACATGGCCAGCATCACATAAAAATCCATCGTTCCCAGAACGGGCCCTGAAATCAGGGTCGCCACCGTTCGCCCGAGCAGGGCAGTAAATGTTGCCTCGATCATCCATGCATCAAGCGATCGTTCACCCGCTGCCGCCTTGATCGTGCGATAGATTTTCAGAAACAGGCTTCCATTCCAGATCACCAAAATCAGAACACCTACAACGCCTATCGTAGCCAGAAAGCCTGGAAGAAGACTGGAGGAACGGTCACTTCCCCAACCGGTCCCAAGGCCATAGGTGTCAAATGCAAGTTGGTACGAATCAGCGTCCTTCTGGGTCCGCTCCTCATAAGAAGCCGACTGTTTCTTGTCCTGAGTTTCCAGCATGACTACCGCCGCCGCTTTTACAACATCAGGCGCAAAAGCCGTCAGAGCCAATGTCGTCACCCCCATACACACTATTCCGCCTGCAATGAACATCATCAGACGTCGGAACAATCGCCTCTCACGACTTAATACGGCGTAAACGATCAACAGGACCAATCCAGCCAGCATGGCGACATATCCCGTCGTCGACGTCGTCATCAGCAGACACAGGGTACTCATGAAAATCATTAACCGTGTCGCCCAGTTTCCATACCCTCTCAGAGTGGACCATACGGTTGAATAAAGCGTCCCTGTGAGAAATGTCGCACAGGATGAAGGTTCGGTGAAGGTTGCATTGATGCGCGGCACCGGGCCGCTCATCTGCCCATCAAGCACGGCCCAGCCTGGATTGGAGTAGAAAAGTTCTTTCGGAAACGGAATACTTCCGACCAGACGGTGCGCCATCTCCCAGAAACCGATCCCACACGCCAGAGCGGCTCCCAGAAGATAGGCATTGTAAAGCCGACGTGGATCAGCCTCACGCCGGGTCAGAAAAAAAACAGTCATGACAAACATGACAAGATCTAAAACCAGATAACAATCCTGGGTCATGTTCCCGCGCGTGGGCGCAAGCGGAACACGGGCGGCTACGTCGTCCATTTTCTGGGGCCAAACCAGCACAACCCCTTCAAACAAACGGGGCAGCAGAATGGAACCAAGGAGCGCCCAGAAAAACGAGATAAAAAGCGGCACGCAAAATTTGAGGGTCGGTCCAACCGCGGGGAACTTGACCCCCAGCATGAACTGAAGACCCATGAACGCAATGAAGAGCATGCCCGGAGCCATTGTCGGCTGCAGGCCAAGCCCTCCCATGACCAGAACCGCTGCCGCCTGAAAAATGCCTCCTATGAGAGTCAATTCCAACAGACGCTGCGGATCTTTCCTAAAGAAGAAAATGAAGCTGAGGGGCCAGAAAATCAGCCCCATCGCGGTCAGAGGCATATCAGACCCTGTCGTTCGGCCGGGATGGCATGAAGTCTTGCCATTGCTGTTCGACAAAGGATGTGAAGCGTGAGCGGAACAGCTCTTCCGAAAAACGGAGAGCGTTCTGATGACATAGTTCCGGGGTCATATCCTGTTCATGCTCTTCGAACTCCTGAACAGCTGCGACGATGCTTTCCGCGCTTTGGGTATCAAAAAGAAGACCTGTCACGCCTGACTGGACGATATCGCACGCCCCCCCGCGACCATAAGCAATCACCGGCGTTCCTGCTGCCTGCGCCTCAACCAACGAAATACCGAAATCTTCTTCGCCCGCATAGACGAAAGCCTTGGCGCCACCCAGCGTCGACTGGAGTTCAGCATCGGACACATGTCCCTTGATCGAGATATTCGGAGCGTCTCCGGCCTTTTCCCGAACAAGTTCCAGATCTGTACCACCGCCAATAACGATCAGTGTCTTATCAGGCATGTTCCTGAAGGCTTCGACCACCAGATCAATCCGCTTGTAAGGCACCAGCCGCGACACCACGACGTAGTAGTCCTTTTTCACCTGTGCGACCGAAAAACGCTCCAGATTAACGGGAGGCGGAATAACCGCAGCCTCACGCCGCCATGTCTTTCGTATCCGCCGGGCGATATAATTGGAATTGGCGATAAAAGCATCCACTCCGGCCGCGGCACGAACGTCCCAGTTCCTCAGGCGATGGAAAAGCCAGCGGATATAGAAGCCCCGCAAGCCACGATTCAACCCGCTCTGGCGAAGATAGGTGTTCTGGAAATCCCACGCATACCGCATCGGCGAATGCACATAAGACACATGCAACTGATCAGGGCCTGTAATGACGCCCTTTGCCACTGCGTGATGACTGGAGATGACGATATCGAATCCACTGAGATCCCACTGCTCCACAGCAAGCGGCATCAGACCAAGATAATGCCTGAAAAGGCGACGTGCGAAGGGCAGTTTCTGAATGAATGACGTCTGGATTTTACGGCCACCGAGCCGCGCCCGGTCTTTTGGAGACAAAAAATCCACCACGGCAAAGATTTTTGCATCCGGGTAACACTTAATTAATTGCTCGATGACAAGCTCGGAGCCGGCCCAATTTTCAAGCCATTCATGTACGATCGCAACTCGGATGGATTCCATGTCTCTTTTTTCTCATTCTGCTGCCATCGAACGCCAGTCAATGGCAGGTGCCTGCACTCATTCAACGAAACCCGCGTCGGTGGAAGATACATCGCCCATCGCTGGCAGCGGAATTGGACTTGCGGCGTTTCTGGGAACATTCATCTGGATCGCTGGCGGTTACTGGCTCTTTTCCTGAGCTGTTGCCACTTGAGAGTAACAACCCAGTAAGAGCCTGCGACGCCCGGCATCAGAAATGCCGTTCGTATACCTTGATGACATCTCCCGGCTTTACGAAATTCTGGGGATAAAGCAGTCCGGCGACCGTATAATTTCCCTCTTGGCGGATTGTGTAGGCATATCGCTCCCACGACCGGTAAGTGAACCCACCAGCCGCAGCGACAGCTGACAGCATCGTCATGCCCGGCTGATACGCATATTGCCCCGGATGTTCGACTTCGCCGATTATTGAAATCAAACGGTAGGCCGTAACCTGAACCGCAATCTTCGCATCCCGAAGAATGGCTTTCTGTCGCAGAGCCGTTGTAACCTGTTGGCCAAGCTGTTCCGTCGTCAGACCCGACGCGTGAACGTTCCCGAGTAACGGGATATCAATGTCGCCTGCACTGTCGATTCGAAAATCAGAGGTCAGCTGATCCTGCCCGTAGGTTATCAGACGCACCTCGTCATCGGTTCCAAGACGATACTGCACTGGATCGTAGACAGGAACCGGGGAAAGACCGGCACCCGGGCTACAGGCCGCTAGAGCAATGCCCGATATGGGAAAAAGGATATATTTCCGCACACTCTGTAACAGCGACATTCGGGAGATTTCTGTCATGATGAGAACTTTATCATAATTGATATTTCACACTTATCATAGCCATATCGATGCTGTATCGGCTGCTCCCCGAAGCATTCGTATTTCGATAGACGTTAGAAGCCTCAAGAGAAAAATGCTGGTCCAATGCCCAGTCCACGCCAACGTTGAAGTTGGCATTCAGCTGGGACGTCATCGTCTGATACAACGGGGTATTGTTGAAGATAGCCGGGCTCTGTCCAGCTCCGCCCTGTTGAATCTGGAAGCCGGCGTGCAGGACGACATTACGGGAATAGACCTGACGGATATCAAGAGCAGCGGTCGTATAAACAAAACCGATCACGCTTTCAAAAGCACTATCAGAAATCCCACGTGATACGGTCAGCGACACTCGCGTCATGCGTGTAGGGGTCCATGTCCCACGCAGCTCTGCATAAAACGTATTGAGGGTTTTATAGGCTGAGACATTATAGAATCGATTCTGATACCCCCCCAAAACACGAATACTGAAAGGACCCGGCATTTCATAATCATAGCCGAGCAGAGCTGAAAAACCGTTGGAATCTCGTGAAGGAAGATGAAACCGGTTATTGGAGTACCGGATCTCAACACCCTGCCCGATCAGCAACAGATCGCTGCCTTCCGCAAGGCTGTAACGCACCCCAACGCCTTCAGAGAAAAGGAGCCGGTCACGATAGGACTGATGCAGATAGATGTTATCGCCTGGAAGGTCTGTGAAAAGGAAACGCTTCAGATCGAAGTTCGGAATGATCGACAATCTTCCGCGCGTCTCGATCCTATCATCCAGACTGAGATCTTCCGTAAAATAAGGAATGGGCTGATTGACCTCAGCAGCCCCCAGATCAGATGGCATCTGGGTCATCTTCTCATGATCAAACCGATAAGAGAGGCGATGGCGGCCGATCTTTTCATATCCGCGCAGAAAGGCCGTCCAGTTCGTCTGGTTCTGTAATTTCCGCTCCGGATAATACTGCTGGCTAACGGTAGCCCCGATATCAAGCAGTCTTCGATTTTGGGTCAGCAGCCCTTCAAGATTGGCATTGGTTACACTGGCTGCACTTGGAACCCCGCCCATCATCTGGTCGGCATTGTTGGTATAGCCCCATCCTTCGGACGCCCCTCCACTAATCGCCCAAGGCCCATATTGCAGACCCTGTGATCCATAGCGACGATCCGTATCAGACTGAAACGCATCGACAGAAAGGCCGTCTTCGGCGCTTCCCAGCGCAGAGAGATTCTGTGTCACGACCTGCGCATGCGCCGCCCCGCTCAGAAACAGGGAGAGCTGCGAGGCGATCCCGATCTCAAGCGCAAAAAACAGACGCAAACCAGTTTTTTCACGACACACGAACATAGGACCTCTTCTAACAGAAAAAGATCCACCCAGAAATGCTTCGATTGCAGCAATAGCGACAGATATGAGACATATACGCTATGACGATTTATTAATTGTCAATATTGTAGACGTACATATGTTTTTGTGTCTATAAAAGCCTTAATTACCGATAGATCGTTATTTTTGTACCCGTTCGCCCGGAGACTAATTGGGGAACAACGCTGCTATCGCATCCGGTAGCATCTTTGAAATGCAGAGAGCCGATGAGCCTATTTCCTTCTTCTTTCCCCCAAGACGCTCTCGAAATTTTTCCAGACAGGGAAGCCTTAACTGCGCCCGACGGCGTGCGCTCCCGATTAACATCTGATCGCTCATCAAGGATTTTTTTCGTCTTTCTTGTGAGTGACGTGATCGCTTTATGCTTTTCGGTACTGTTTGGCAGTTGGGTCGCCTCAGTCCTGCACAACATGTCCTCTGGAAACCCAGCTTTTCTGGATGCCCGTATCAACGCGGTGCACACGATGGGCTCTCTTATGCCCATCTGCCTCGGCGTTCTCCTCTATATGTTTGCGAGTGGAGAATACCGCATCCGGTTTCCGTTCTGGAGTGAGTTCGGGCGCCTGATCACAGCCGCTTTCTGTGCCTTGCTGGCGACAGGTTTCTGGGCCTTCGCCTTTCAGATTTCCGGACCACGCTCTGCGCTTCTGCTGCCTTGGATTATCTTTCCCTTCTTTGGCGAATTCATGCGGCAGTGCGCCAGGCGCATTCTCCACGCGCTGCGGTTATGGCAAATTCCTACGGTCCTGATCGGAAACGAGACCGAAACTGCTCAGGTACGTCATGTTCTGGCCAGCGAAACGCTCTCCAGCTACGAAATCATCGGATCCCTGAGCCCCGAAGCCGCAATAGGGTCTCTGCTGGCTTCTGAAAATGCGAATGCATCTTCGAGGTTTCAGTTTCTCCTCTGCCTCGACCCGACCGACACGTATTCACGCGATATCATCGAGTGGCTGACGCGTCGGCGTGTTCCTTTTGCGCTGATCCCGCAGATTTCCGGGATGCCCACGCATGGCCTGACACAATCGTCCTATTTCAGCCACGACACCATTATTCTGTCCTACAAGAGCAATCTGGAAAATCCGCTTCAGCGCAGGCTCAAATTCACCTTTGATTTCCTCGCCGCCCTGCTTCTCTTCATTCTGGTCCTGCCCGTTTATGTGATCCTCTATGTCCTGATTGCTCTGGACGGTGGTCAGCCAATCTATGGTCATCGACGGATTGGCCAGAACGGGCGTGAGTTCAAATGTCTGAAATTCCGCTCAATGGCGAAGAATTCCGATGAACTGCTGAAGCAGCTTCTGGAGACCGATCCTCTTGCCGCGGCCGAATGGCAGGAAACCCAGAAACTTCGCAATGATCCCAGAATCACCCGTGTTGGTCACTTCATCCGGAAAACGAGCCTTGATGAACTGCCGCAGCTCCTCAACGTATTACGCGGCGATATGAGCCTGGTCGGGCCACGACCCATTGTTCAGGCAGAAGTCCGTCATTACGGCGAGAATTTCGATTATTACCAAGCCATCCGTCCTGGAATTACCGGGCTGTGGCAGGTCAGTGGCAGAAGCGATACCGGCTATGCTGAACGCGTCCAGCTGGATCGATGGTATGTGCGTAACTGGACTTTGTGGCACGATATCGCAATTCTTGCGAAAACCCTACCCGCCGTTTTCCTGAGACGCGGCGCACGGTGAGCAGGACACATCACTCATGAGCCAGATTTCCGGTGCAATGCCCCCACAACAGTATTCCCCGATGGACATTGGTCCTGCCCCCGAGCAGGAATTTGCCGGTTTCGGTAGAATTTTCTCCATCCTGCGCCAACACAAACTTCTGATGTGTTCCGTTGCGGGCGGCACTTTCCTTCTGGGAGCGGCCGCTATTGCGACACTGAAGCCCTATTACGAATCTGTCGCCGAAATTGCGATCGGTGCACGAGGCATGATTTCCCCATCGGAACTCAGTCCTTATGCAGACCGTGCTCTGGATCTGGTCGCCCTTAATACCCAGATTGATATCCTCAAAAGCCCAACCATTGCCCTGATGGTGACGCAGCGTTTGCACCTCGCGGACACTCCTGAATACGTCAAGGCTTTGAATCCTTCTTTTGTGTCACAACTCAAGAAAAGACTTGGCCTTCAAAAAGCCTCCCCTCCTCTGACGCCGCAGCAACGTAACGAGTTGGTTTCCGGTCTGCTCATGGGGAAAGTTCACATCAGCAATGATGGGCGCTCCGCGATCATAGGAATTACTGCACGATCTGCAGGTCCTGATCTGGCGCCCGCCATCGCCAATGGCTACGTCAAAGCCTATCTCGACTTCGAGCAACAGGCCAAGATTCAGGCCGCACGGAACGCGAGCCTCCTTCTGGAGGAACAGATCGCTCCTTTGCGCCAAAGATCAATCCAAGCCGAACAGGAGCTCTCGCGGTACAGGCAGGAGCATAATCTCTACCTGCTGGGCGATGATTCGGGCGGCGATTCGGGTCGGACGGCCCGTATTGCACTGCCTGCCACACCCAATGACCTTCATCTGACACAGATGAATCATGAACTCGGCGAAGCAGAGGCAGATCTGGCGAGCAAGCAGGCTATTTATCACGAGGCTGCTTCTAGCGGTAACGTTGGAACCATTACTGCCATCACCGCCTCCCCCCTGATTCAAGGCCTCAGACTTCAGCAGACCCAGATCAACGCCCGTATTTCGACACTCGCATCCACGGCACTGGAACAGAACCCGGAGCTGGTCGCAGCCCGCGCCCAGGCCGCACGCATCGATGCCCAGATTGCGGCAGAGAGCCAGAAACTTCTTCAGAATTTGCGTTACGAAGCGGACGCTGCCCAGCAGCGGGTCAATGCTTTAAAAGAGCGCACTAACGCCCTGCAGGCGAATGTCACGGAGGAAGAACACGCAGACATCCGGCTTCGCCAGCTTGTGGGGGAAGCAACTGCGGCACAGACCCTGTATCGTGACTACCTCTCACGCCTTGGTCAGGTGTCCGCAGAAACCACCATTCAGCAGGCAGAGGCGCGCCTGATTACACCGGCAAACCAGCCTCTGGGGCCGGCGGGGCCGCCCAAGAAGCAGTATGGCATATTGTTGTTCCTGGTTTCTCTGGGGCTGGGCGCTGGTGCGGCCCTTCTACGTGACCGCTCCCGCAGCAGTCTGCGGACGCTCGCCGAACTAGAGCAGCAGACACGGCTGTTCGGGCTCGGCGCACTCCCGCGTTTCAGAGGCTCGCTTCGCGAACAACTGACATCCGGAGACTCCCTGTATGGCCGGATGCTCAACTCCATGCGGGCTATCCTGACCTTCGGCAATCCCTCGATCCGTACGAAGATCACGGTCATCACCTCTGCGGAGAGCGGCGAAGGAAAGACCACGCTCGCCATTTCGCTGGCTGCCAGCATCGGGGCACTCGGCAAACGCGCTCTTCTGATCGACTGTGATGCCCATCGGCCCAGCGTCCTGCGGGCGCTCGACCTCAGAGCACACGAAGAAGGTTTCATCCATGATGCCCTCCCGGGGCTGGATATTTTCGTCGCCAGCCAGACAGGCGAACCCGGCGTCCTGAATTTCGGCGCCCTCGGAGAATTTCTGGAGAAGCATCGCGGCGAATATGATCAGATCATTATCGACACGCCACCCATTCTGAGCTTTCCCGAAGCGGGCGTTCTGGCGTCCTTTGCCGAAGGTGTCATCATCGCCGTCAAATGGCATCAGACATCCGCAAGTGCCGTGATCGAAACGCAGAGAATTTTGCGGACACATCACGCAAACTGTCTGGGCGCGGTCCTGACCTTTGTTGATATCGAAAACCTGCGACCGGAAGAAAGCCTTCGTATGGGTGATTATTCACACTATCGCAAACTTGTTTCTTCTTCGTAATGGCTGTTTCTCCAATGAGCAAATTTTTCCTTAACGGACGCTTTTCCGTCCAGTCGCTCAGTGGCGTTCAGCGTTTTGCGACGGAAATTACGCGTGCCCTTTCGGAAATCTGGCCTGCAGATCTGCCACATCCAGAACTCCTGACACCCCGGACAAATCCCGGGACTTCAGTGTCTGTCGATCTTGGTTTTCCTGCACGTTCCTGTGGCCGGTTCCAGGGACAGATCTGGGAACAGATTGATCTGCCAAAAGCCGCAGCATCAGGTTTACTCGTGAATCTGGGCAATACGGCCCCTCTTCGTCTGTCATCGCGGCATAGTCGACAGCTAGTTGTCATTCATGATGCCGGTGTCTTTTCAACGCCACAGTCTTACTCGCGTCAGTTTCGCGCCTATTACAAGATTTTGCATCGCCTTCTGGCGATGGGCAAAACACGCATCGTTACGGTCTCAGAGTTTTCCAGAAATGACATCGCACGTCATTTAAAGATCGATCCTGCACGTATCAGCGTCATCACCGAGGGTGCGGATCATGCCACCCGTATTGCGGCGGACAGATCCGTTTTAGAGACCCATGGTCTGGAAAGCGGAAAATACGTTCTGGCAGTTGGCAACAAAGCACCTCACAAAGATTTTGCAGCCCTTGATCACCTGGCCGCAACGCTGGGTCAGCGCGGGATCAAACTCGTCATCAGCGGTGGAATGAACGGACGCGTTTTCAGCGCAGGCGCTCCTGATCTGCAACACGCAGCCTATGTCGGCAGGGTCACGGATGCGGAACTGCACGCGCTCTACAGCGAAGCCGCGTGTTTTGTCTTTCCGTCCATCTATGAAGGTTTCGGCCTCCCGCCCGTAGAAGCTATGGCAGCCGGTTGTCCAGTTGTTGCACGCGATATTCCCGTCTTGCGCGAAGTATGCGGTCAGGCCGCCCTGTTCGGCCGAGCCCCCGCCGATCTGACGGCGCGTGTCATTGAATTGCTCGACAATCACGAGCGCGCCAATGACCTTCGCCGCGCGGGTTACGAACAGGTTCAAAAATACCACTGGACGATCGCCGCAAGACAGCTCCTAGACATCATGCGCGAGGAATCTGCCAAATGCTGACAGCTTCCCGCCTATTGGCGATAATGATTGGCATCGCTGCCATCGTACCTGCCTGTGGACAGGACGAGAGCGCAGGCCTTTCCCCAAGAAAGATGGTCTTATGGTGCACAGTCATGGATGGAGCCTCGAAACGCCTTTTCGCGTCTGATCCGGTTCCTACATCCGCACTTAGCCATATGGCTCTATGGAATGCCAACAGTCGTTTCATAACAATCGTCAATAGTCGCTACAATCTGACAATCCGTAACAACGATCATTCATGTTCCGTTTACCTCGATATGACACACGCTACAAAAGCCCGCGACGTGCTCGTCTCCCTAGCGCAACAGCGTGGCAACCGTATTGTAAACGTCGGATCGAATTAATTCATGACCCCCGATACAACCCAGATGCCCTCGGCAGACCTCCTCTGCCCTCACGGTTCTCATGAGGACAACCGACAGATGCAGCCGACACCCACGAACACTGAAGAGACTGTGCTTTTTACAGAAAAAATGCAGGTCGTCGTGGGTATCGCCACCAGTAGCCGTCCAACAATTCTGGCCGAACTCGTGCGTCAACTGGCTCATCAAACGGTCAAACCACACAGAATCATCATCAGTTACGCCAAACCGGACGATATTTCCGCTATTCCCCAGACACTTCGGGACATGGCTTCAGTCGAATTCGTTACCGGGCATCAGGGAGCTGCCGTTCAGCGCAATGTCATCCTTGACCGCCTTAAAGACGAAGATATCGTCCTGTTTTTCGATGACGATTTTTTTCCCCACCCAACATATATCGCCCGTATCATCGAAGCATTTCGTGACAATCCCAATATTCTGGGCGCAACAGGACACGTTCTGGCGGATGGCGCACAAGGGCCCGGTCTGCTGATTGAAGATGCAAACCGTCTGAATGCCCAGGCTGACACAGCGGCAGTTTCTAAAATCGAAGATGCTTTCAACACTTATGGCTGCAACATGGCGTTTCGTTGTGCCGCCATAAAACGTCTTGGCGCGCGCTTCGATGAAAGACTCCCTCTCTATTCCTGGTATGAAGACATAGATTTTTCCCGCTCTCTTCTGCCTCATGGCCGGGTCGTCAAGGTCAACAGCGCACAAGGTGTGCATCTTGGAAACAAGACCGGGAAAGGCTCCGAACTGCGGCTAGGTTACTCCCAGATCATCAATTGCATTTATCTGGCTCAGAAAGGAACGTATCCTTGGTCCAACGCCCTGAAAAGCGCAGGGCGGCATCTCGTTATTAACACCCTGAAATCATTCAGACCAGAATATTACATCGACCGCAAAGGCCGTTTGCTAGGCAATCTGATCGGACTTGGCGACCTGCTGAGGAACCGCATTACGCCAGAACGAGCTGCAAAACTTCATTCAAATAAAAAGGCTTCCTGAGATGCGATTCTCCTTGGTTGTCTCGACTCTGGCCCGCCCTGCCGAAGTCGAGGCCTTCATGCAGGGGTTAGAGAAGCAGACGTTCAAAGATTTCGAAGTCATTCTGGTCGATCAGAGTCAATCGGACATCTACGAAGATCTTGTCGCTCGATACAGCGCCAAATGGCCTTTGAAACACCTTCGCCCCGAGATCAACGGACTGCGTTATGCTCGCAATTTTGGCGCAAACCTCGCAGTGGGCGACCTCATAGCCTTTCCGGACGACGATTGCATTTACGAGCCCGACACGCTGGAACGGGTGAACGCCTATTTCCGCAAAACAGATGATACAGGCTTCATTACTGGTGCCGTGCTCAATCTGGACGGCGCCCCCACAGCCATGGGGCGCTGGCTAAGAAAAAGCCAGAACCTGAATAAGCATAACATCTGGACCGGGCTAATCGAGTTCAATTTTTTCATGCCGCGCAACACGTTTGAAAAAATCAATGGGTTCGATGAAGATCTGGGGATTGGAGCCCCATTTGGGTCTGCAGAGGGCCCTGACCTTGCCCTCCGCCTGATGGCGGTAGGATCGAAAGGGTATCACGATCGCGCCCTTCTGGTCCGCCATATGGACAAACCGCCCACTCTCAACCGTGAACGCGCCTATGACTATGGCATTGGGATGGGGTATGTCCTTCGCAAGAACCGTGCAGCCCTGAAAACAGTCATGACATTCTTTATCCGCCCCTTCGGAGGGATCTGTCTCAGCATCATTCGCAGACGATCTGAAATGACAGCCTATTATTTCAAGATGCTTCAGGGGCGATTGTCTGGATATTTCTGCCAAGCGGCCAGTGAGGCAGCCCGGCATAGTGCAGGAAAAATTCTTTCCTGACAGACGTTTTTTACAAGTGGGAAAGACATACCGCCATGCAAGTTCACTCACTGAAGATCCTCGCGGTCGCTAGCATGGTGGCAGTGTCGATTTCCACTTCTCCTGCCATTGCCCGTCCGAATGATCCTGCCGCGATGATCGCAGCCTGTCCCGCATGGCCAGCCCATTGTCGGGTCGATCTGAACGGGCGCGTTTACAGACTTCAGAACACCCTGCACCTCAATCCGCTTACGACAACTCTGACCAATGGCGTATTGGACGCCTCCAGCCTTCCCGATGGGCAGCCTGCAATCCTTGTCTCATCAGATGGTAAAGGGCAGCCGGAAAGTTACGATACTGCCTCTAACAGCATTGATCATCTTGTTCTGACCGGTCAGTCCAAAGCAGACGGAATCGTTCTGGACAACAAAGATGATGATAACATTCGTGCCGCTGCAATTACGCTGGAAAACGTCTCCATTTCAGGCTTTCGGCGGGGACTGACTTTCGGAAACCATGCCTATGTTTTCGGTCTCTCGCATGTTCAGATCCATAATAACGCGACGGGGATCTATACCATTCCCAACCCCTCGGATGCCGGTGAACGGATTGCGTTGGAAGACGTCAATGTTTTCAACAACACACTCGGCGTCGATGATGAAGGCGGCATGGAGTTGGACTGGCTCGCATCACGTCTCGATTATAACGCGACAACCGCCTTCATTTCCGGTCCGTGGACGTTTGACGGGCATATCGAACTTGCTCCTCCGCAGACGCCTCCGATCCGGTTGCACGCCTTGGTCGGAAAACCAGCAGGTTCTCTTTACATGACCACCGGATCGATCATTCTTGTCAACCAGTCCGGCGGCAAGGCCAGCAGTGATTACTGGGTCCAGAGCGACAGTCCCTACAGCACCATCCAGTTTCCAGCCCAGACTTATGGGGTCCGCGGAAAGATCGGCATCATGAATGGCCCTGCCGCCGTTTATGGTCCCGCCTTTCCGGCGTTCAACCCTCACTGATCAGACAAAGCCCCTGATGAGGTGCAAAGCCTGATCAGGGGGCTGTCGCCTACGCCATCCAGCGTCTGACAGATTCAAGAGCCAGTGTCAGGAGTTCTTCGGCCCGTTCGGAGGTCGCCGACTCAACATATACCCGCAATTCCGGCGCATTCCCGGATGGCCGCAGATGAATGATGTCGCCACGTTCGAACGTCATCCGGATACCGTCCGTCTCATCGACGGTCGCGACAGGCCCACAGGCCTCCACGAAGCCCAAAGCGCCGCTCACAGCCGGAACATCTGCGCGCAGGAGGGCCAGACGGGCCTTGCTTTGCTCTGTCGGGACATCTTTCAGACGGTCGCTCACCGTGAAGCGGGGCGGAAGTGTTTCAAGCAGCTCCGCAAGCCCGCTCTGCCCGCTTCTGACCGAAACCAGCGCACAGAGCATCGGCAGGACGGCATCGCGCGTCGGCAAAGCCACGAGACGTCGGCCGTCATGCTCGATATCGCTGGCGAGCAGAAAGCCCCCATTGGCCTCATAACCAACGGACGGAACATTTCCCTTCTCCACAGCCTCCGTCATGCCTGACACAACAAACGGCGAGCCAATGCGCGTTCTTTGAACGAAGGGCGCAACGCCTGACGCTTCCAGCGCCGTATTGCTGCTGACAGGCGTTGTGACGGAAACGGCGCCAAGTTTGCGGGCCGCGAGAATGCCTAGTACATCCCCCCGGAGCCAGCGACCGTTCTGATCCGCCAACAGCGGTCGATCGGAATCGCCATCCGTCGTGAGGATCGCATCGAACTGTCCAGTCTGCGTCCAGTCCCGTGCGAGAACAACGTCTTCCGGGCGCACGGCTTCCGTATCGACCGAAACGAACACGTCCGAGCGCCCCAAAGGATGCGCTTCCCCCCCGAGGGCTTCGACGACGGACACCAGAACGTCCCGGCCTACAGCGGAATGCTGATAGATCCCGAGTTTCAGACCCGAGAGCGCTGTCGGGCCGAAGAAATCGACATATCTGGCGACATATTCCGGCAGCACATCAGTCAGAGGCGGAACTGCGACGTCAATTTTTAGCGCGCCGTGCTCATCGAACCAGCCATCCGGAAGTGTGACGTCCTCATGCCGCATGGCAGCTTCGTCGCTTTTGAGAAATTCGCCGTGCGCGCGGTTGAACTTGATGCCGTTCCGGTCGTCCGGAATATGGCTTCCCGTCACCATGAGGGACGGAATGCCCCTGCCAAACGCATAGAGGCTCAACGCAGGCGTCGGCACAAAACCGCAGTTTACCGGCTGGCCTTCCATCCAAAGAATGGCAGCCGCACAGGCACGCAGAATACGCGGCGTACTCGGCCGCAGGTCTCCCGCGATGGCGACGGATGTGCCGGGAGTGAACTCACCCAGTGTCTGTAAATGTTTGAGATAGCCGACGGTATACGCAAAACAGACAGCATCCGTCATGGACGTCACAAGCCCACGCGCGCCGCTCGTTCCAAACGCAACGCCTGATTCCACCATCCAGTCAGCTATTTTCATATGTAATCAGTCCCAAACAGTTAGAAAAACAGGCGATGGATGGACATGTCAGTGCCTGATTGCGAGCAGTATGACGCGCTTCTTTTTGCATCCACTCAAGAAGAAGCATTCCCTGTTTTTATGGCTGAGGGTTGCTGCGATGACAACCGTGCAGGTTATCCGAACCAGATCAGATTTCTGGCCCGTCATCGGGGCATCAGCGTGATAAGTCACACTAAATCTTAAAATATCACAGATATATGTGTTCTATATCTCGCAATCGGTGATATGGCTGTCCTTCGAATTTGAGTGTCCCTGACACTGAAGCCGTCTGGAGGGCCAGAAATGCGCCGGGATTTCATCATCGGAATCGATAGCGGTTCCACCACGACCAAAGCCGTTGTGTTTTCGTCCACAGGGGCCATCGTCGGAACAGGGCGACGCCGTGTCGCACAGCACATGGAGCGCCCGCACCATGTCGAGCGCGATATGCACGAAGCGTGGCAGGCCGTTATTGGGTCCATTCGCGATGCGCTGAGCACCGCGGGGCTGGACGGAAATGCCATTGCCTCTGTCGGTGTCACCGCGCACGGGGATGGTGTTTTTCTACTTGACCGCTCAAGAAATCCGCTTGGTCGGGGTATCATGTCGCTCGACAGCCGGGCGACGGCCATTCACGAGCGATGGAAGCGTGACGGCATTTCCGATCTAACGCTCCCGATCGCGGGGCAGCGTCCGTACGTCTATTCGGCCAACACACTTCTTGCCTGGATCCGGGACAACGAACCGGAACGGTATCAGGCAATCGGCTCCGTGATTTTTGCCAAGGACTGGATCCGTTACTGCCTGACGGGTGAAATCGCGACGGATCTGACCGAGGCCAGCACGTCTTTTACCGATCTGTACACGCAGGATTACAGCGACGACCTGCTGGATGTTCTCGGCCTTGCGGACATTCGGAACGCGCTGCCGGAAATGCGCCTCTCCTGTGAGCAGGGTGGCGTTGTGACTGCCGAAGCCGCAGCCCTGACAGGACTTAGAGCCGGAACGCCCGTTTCGGTCGGGTTGCATGATGTGACGGCCGCGGCGGTCGGTCTAGGCCATACCAGAGCGGGCGATCTGTCGATCACGGCTGGGACCTTTTCGATCAACGAGGTTTTCCGTGACCGCCCTGTCGTCGGGGAAGGCTGGGCCTGCCGTGCGGGATATCGCCGCGGGTTGTGGAACTGCATGGCGATTTCTCCAGCATCTTCGAGCAATCTCGAATGGCTGGCAAAAATCCTCATGCCCGGCGATCAGGACGCTGCCCGTGTTCTTTCTGCGGAAATAGAAGCGCGCTTGTCCCAGCCGGGAGCCCGTCCTGCGGTTCCGCTGTATCACCCGTTCCTGTTCGGCTCGCCCTATGACGCCCCCGCCAGCGCGTCCCTGTTCGGTGTGCAGTCCTGGCACGACCGGGCGGACCTGTTTCAGGCAATGGTGGAAGGCACTGTCTTCAATCATCGCGAACATGTCGATGCCCTCAAACAGACCGGACCCGTCCGCAGGATCGGAATTTCGGGAGGTGGAAGCGGACAGCCTGCCATCGCTCAGATGTTCGCGGATATTCTGGGCATGCCTGTCCGCATCCCCGAAGTCCGCGAAGCCGGAGCTTTGGGCGCGGCCCTGACGGCGAGCGTTTCCGTAGGGTTGTACGCAAACCTTGAGGATGCCGTGGCCGCGCAGGACGTGCCGATGCATACCTACAGGCCGCAAGCGGAACGCGAACGGGTTTATGAGGGAATTTATCGCCGCTATGTCGCCCTGACGCAGGCCATGAGGCCGTTCTGGTCAGATCTTTATGATGGCGGAACGTCCTCTCTGAAGCCTGCCGTGGCGGAGCGGTCCCGCGAAAACGATCTCGTGGAGGCCGGGCCGGTTCTGAACTACGCGATGGCCGGCACCATAACGCAGGGAGTTCGGCCATGAGCGGACTGAAAGATATCCGCGAGAATGCGGAGTTCGATGTCGTCATCATCGGGGCCGGTATCAACGGAGCCGGACTATTTCGCGAACTGGCCCTACAGGATCTGCGCGTCCTGCTTGTTGACCGGAGCGACATCTGTTCCGGTGCCTCCTGCGCGCCCTCCCGGCTGATTCATGGCGGCATTAAATATCTCGAGACGGGTGAATTCCGTCTGGTCGCGCAGTCCACTTTGGAGCGCAATCTTCTGCTGCGGAATGCACCGCATGTGGTCAAACCCCTGCCAACGGTTCTGCCAATCCGCTCCTGGTTCGGCGGCATCGTCCCTTCCCTAAGGAAGTTCCTGCGTCTGGGCGGAAAAATGACCGACCGGGGGGCTCTGGTGCTGGAAGCCGGGCTTCAGATCTATGATTTCCTGGGACGCCGCGCGCGTGTCATGCCGCGACACAGCCTCTTCCTCAATCGCAGAACGCGGGAAGAATGGCCGCATATGGCGACGGACATTCTCGCCACCGCACAATATTATGACGCAGCCATCACCCAGCCCGAGCGGCTTGGTTATGAATGTGTGCAGGACGGCCTAAATGTCGGGACCGGCTGCGGGGTTGCGACCTATACCGTTCCGGTTTCATTTGCCGATGGTATTCTGCGCCTTAGGGACAGCATGACCGGAGAGACACGCAACGTCCGGGCGCGGGCGCTTGTGAATGCGGGAGGCGCGTGGATCGATCGCATCAATGCCGTCCTCGGCCAGACGACGCGTTATATCGGCGGCACGAAGGGCTCGCATTTGCTGTTGCGGCACGACGGGCTGCTGCGCGAACTCAAAGGACGCATGATGTATTTCGGAACGCCGGACGGGCGGATCTGTCTGGCCTATCCGTTTTACGGTCACGTTCTGGTCGGCTCAACGGATATCCGGATCGAAGATCCCGATACCGCCACCTGCACCGACGACGAACAGGAGTACATGCTGCGGATGGTCGCGGACCTGTTCCCCGGCTTCAGCTTCAGCGCCGACGACGTGGTTTACCGCTACAGTGGCGTCCGCCCCCTCCCCGCGACCGATGCGTCCGATCCCGGAGCCATCAGCCGCGATCATATCGTGCATGAAAACCGGATTGGAGACACGCCCCTCCTGTCACTGGTTGGCGGGAAATGGACGACATTCCGTGGGCTGGCCGAAGAGGTTGCAGACCGGCTGCTTGAAACGCTGGGCGCTGCACGGCACCTCTCCACAAAGACTTTCCCGATTGGCGGCGGCCGCGATTATCCGGCACCGGAGCGCTATTCCGCGTATCTGGACGAGTTTTTCGTAACCTATGGCATGCCGCGCCAGAGGGCCGGAGTTCTGCTGGAGCGGTACGGATCGCGCGCCCGCGCTTTTGCGACGTTCTGCCAGAAGGAAGCCGACGCGCCATTGCGGACACTCCCGACCTACACACGGCGCGAACTGGCCTTCATCGCTTCGGAAGAACTGGTCCGCACCCTTTCCGATGTTCTCTTTCGCCGAACGCCAATTGCCCTGAGCGGCCTCCTCACACCCGACGTCGTTCTCGAGGTGGGCGGTGTCGTGGGTGCAGCTCTGGGATGGAACGCGCAGGAAACAGACCGGCAGTGCCGCGCCGCTTGGAAAGAAGCGCAGGAGCGCCACAACCTGAAGGGCAACCTCCCCGACACCTCCCCCTCACAGACAGCCCTGAGAGCCTGAACCATGAACCGTTACGAAGAAAAAATCGCGCGCATGCTGGCCGGTCAGGACGACCGTACGGATTTCATTCTCGCAGATGCCAAGGATTCCGACATGGCCGCGGGCATCAGCGCCACGGGCCTGAGTCGCGACCCCAAACAGGGTCATTCCCGTTTCCGGACGCGCCGCGAATATGTTGACGTGATCCACAGCATCCTTCAGCAGAACATCGTGGACATCATGCTGACGTCAGCCTCCATTCTGGAGACCCTGATCGCGGAAGACGGTTTTGCCGGAACCCGGATCCAGTCCGCGATCCGGGCCAATGACACGACGGATCTGTGGCGCGGACGGGGTGGGTCCTACCAGTCCCAGAAATCCGTCCCGTTTCGTTCGGCATCTCTGAAAAAAGCGCAGACCAGCCTTGGCCTGTATTCCATGACCTTCAACGGCGACGCCGAGCAGGACAGCTTTGCGCTGGAAGAATTCGCCCGCTTTCGGGAAGAAGCCGAAGAAAGCCGCTTTTCGTATTTCCTTGAGGTCTTCAATCCCAATGAAGGCCGGATCGCACAGGCGGACCGCGGCTTTTATCTGAACGACATGATCGTCCGCTGTCTGGCAGGTTTGCGGCGTGAAGAACGCCCCGTTTTCCTCAAGGTACCCTTCAATGGCGCGGACGCCCTGAGCGAACTCTGTGCGTTCGACCCTTCCGTAATCGTGGGCATCATGGGGGGCAGTAGCGGAACAACGCGCGACTGTCTGGAACTGATCCATCAGGCACAGTGCTGTGGTGCGCGCGCAGCGCTTTTCGGCCGCAAGATCGTGGATGCGGATGACCCACTTTTACTGATCGAGGCCATGCGCAGCGTGACCGACGGCGCGCTGTCGGCGAAAGAAGCAACGCATCTGTATCATGAAAAACTGGGCGCTCAGGGCGTACCGCCCCTCAGAGAGGCGGATCTGGATAGTGTCGTGACCGAAGCCGTCCTGCTGGAGCGCGCAGCGTAACATTTTTATGTGATGATAAAGCAGGGTGAATTTCCCAAAAATTCAGAAGAAAATCGCTCTCAAAGAGGATTTTTCTTCTGAACTTCCTAAATTTTGTATCGTTACTTTTGGTATTGGTAACTCTCTTATGTTATGCTTTAACGTTCAAGCTAACATATGCCGTTCTGCAACACGGAGAATCGGGATGAACATTCAGCCTCTCGGAAGGTCAGAAATGGATCAGGTCTGGATCGGAACGAGCTGGAAGATGAACAAGGGACCAGCCGAAGCCATCGCTTCAGCGCAGGCCCTTGAAGGATTTGTTCCGCCACAGGGGATCCAGCCTTTCGTCATCCCGCCGTTCACGTCCCTGAAGGATGTCTGCACCGTGCTCGAAGACAGCGCCCTGATGGTGGGCGCGCAGAACATGCACTGGGAAGACAGCGGTTCCTGGACGGGCGAAGTTTCACCGGAAATGATCCGGGGCTGCGGCGCTTCGATGGTGGAGATCGGCCACTCCGAACGTCGCCAGCATTTCGGCGAGACGGACTGGACGGTGAACCTGAAGGTTCATGCAGCCCTCCGCCACGGGTTACGCCCGCTCGTCTGCATCGGCGATACGCTGAACGAGTACGAGTTTGGTGTCTCGCACGAAACGCTGGCCCGGCAGACCAAAATCGCACTGCATGGTGTGACGCGGAAAGATCTGGCGAATGTCCTGATTGCCTATGAGCCGGTCTGGGCCATCGGAGCTTCCGGCCGCCCGGCGGACGCAGACTTCGTTTCGGATGTTCACACCCGGCTTCGGCGCGTCGTGCAGGATCTCGCAGGTGCGGAGGGCGCACGCATCCCGCTACTTTATGGCGGCAGCGTCTCGCGGGACAACATCCGCAGCTATGTCGGACTTGCGGATGTGGATGGTGTGTTCATCGGGCGGGCGGCCTGGAAGGCGACGGACTTCATGGCCCTCATCGACAGTGTGCGTGATCTGGTTTCGGACAAAATAGCGGCCTGAACGGTCGCCTGAGCGCAAGAACAGGAAAAATGACCATGCGTATTGCCATTGGTGGAGACAGCGCCGGCGAAGGTCTGGCGAGACTTCTGACCCAGCATCTCTCGACGCTTGGACGACATGTCGTCGTCGACATGTCCCATCCCGAAGATGAACGGGTCGAACTGTATTCCGAACTGAGCGAGCGCGTATCGCTGGCGGTTCTGAGCGGTGAATTCGACCGGGGCATTCTGTGCTGTGGAACCGGAATTGGCGTGTGCATTTCCGCCAACAAAATTCCCGGCATCCGGGCGGCGCTGACCCATGACACCTATTCCGCCGAACGCGCGGCCCTGTCGAACAACGCGCATATCATCACCATGGGCGCGCGGGTGATCGGGCCGGAAGTGGCGAAGTCGATCGTGGAAGCCTGGCTGGCCTGCACCTTCGATCCCAAAAGTGCATCGGCGCGCAATATTGCCGGAATTGATGCACTCGGCAGGAAATACCGGCAACCCGTCTCCGCGGACATGAGCTGCTGAAATAAAAACCTTCAGCCCGAACAGGTTCTGGCTGATCTTCGAAAGAACAGAGTTATGAAAACGGCATTCGCTTTTGCCGCAATGCTGGCGGCTGCGCCAGCTCTGTCCTCCGGCGTCGCCTGTGCGGCGGAGAGTGGCGCGCCCCTGCATTTCGTTCTGATCCCCAAAACGGTCCATCCGTGGTTTGACAAAGCCATGACAGGGGCGAAGGCCGCTGGCGACATGATCACCAAAGCGACGGGCCGCCCGGTCGAGATCGAATATCGCGCGCCACAGACGGCGGATGTGTCTTCTCAGAACGACATTATCGAACGCGCTGTCGCGACCCATCCTGATGGCCTGATCCTCGATCTGCTGGATGAGAAGGGCAATCGCGCCGCCATGGACGAAGCAGCGGACCAGAAAATCCCGATGACGGTGTTCGACTCCCTGCCTCCCGAAGGCATGGACATCACGGCCGTCGGCGCGGATTTCTGCGAACAGGGCACTATGGCGGCCGAGCGGCTGGCGAACCTTGTTGGCAAGAAGGGTGAGGTTGCCATCATGATGGGCGTGCCGACGGCTCCGAACCATACGCTTCGGGCCGAGTGTGAAAAGAAGGTCTTTGCGAAATACCCCGACATGAAAGTCGTCGCGACGGGGATCGACAATGACAGCATCGAAACCGCACAGAAACAGGCTTCCGCCATCATGCAGGCCCATCCGGACCTGGTGGGCTGGGTCGCCTGCGATGCCTCCGGACCGGTGGGCATCGGACAGGCCATCCGTGAGGGCGGCAAGACCGGCAAAGTCAAGGAAGTCGGCCTCGACAACCTCAATGACATGATCCAGCTCATTAAGGACGGCGTAGCGGAATCTTCCGCCTCCAGCCGCCCCGAAATGCAGGGTTACTGGGCCGTCATCTCCGCCTGGCAGAAAGCCATGGGACAGAAGACACCTAAATATATCGATACCGGAATTGATCTTTTGACCAGCAAAACCCTCTGACATCTTGCCGTACGATCAGGACAAGGGAAACACGACCATGACAATTCTTCAGATCGAAGCCGTACGGAAGACCTATCCCGGCGTGGTCGCGCTCGATCATGTGGATCTGACGCTGGAGCCGGGGAGAATCCATATTCTCGCGGGCGAAAACGGTGCCGGAAAATCCACCCTGATCAAGGTCCTGACCGGCCTCGTCGCCCCCGATGAGGGCCGCGTCCTGATCGAAGGCGGAGACGCGCTGGCGGACCGCACCCTGTTTACGAAAGTCGCCTATGTCCCGCAGGAGCTGAGCCTTTTTGGTTCCATGACGGTGGCCGAGAACATGTTCATGCCGTTCGACCGCTCCGGGTTCGGCCATCTGACGGTCTCGCGGCGTGCCATGGAAAAGGCTGCGGCAGACCTCATCCAGCGCTTCGGAATTCATGCAAAACCAGGCCATCTGGTGAACCGAATCAGCGTGCCGGACCAGCAGCTTCTGCAGATCGCGCGCGCGGCCTGCCGTGAGGAATTCAGGGTTCTCATCCTTGATGAACCAACCTCCTCGCTGACGGCGAACGAAACCGAGCATCTGTTCCGGATCATCCGCAGATTGCGCGATGACGGCTGCGCGATCGTGTTTGTCTCCCACAAGATGGAAGAAATCTTTGAGCTGGGCGACACGGTAACGGTTCTGCGCAATGGCCGCAGCGTCGGCACCTACCCCATGCAGGGCATGACGGAAGGACACCTGATCCAGCTCATGTCCGGCAGTTCTGTCTCACTGGAAGAGAAGTTCCAGCCGCGTTTCGCCGTTAGCGAAAACGACACGATCTTGAGCGCTAAACAAATTTCGGGACCGGGGTTTACGGACGCATCCTTCACCCTGCGCCGGGGCGAGATCCTTGGATTTGCGGGGCTTGTCGGCGCGGGCCGCTCCGAACTGATGCAGACGATTTTCGGCTATCATCGGGCGACATCCGGCCACTGCTTCCTCGACGGAGAAGAAATCCCCCGTGGCCGCACGGACCGTGCCGTCGCGATGGGGATGGTTTACCTCTCCGAAGAGCGCAAACATCACGGCATTTTCCCGCTGCTCAGCGTGCGGGAAAATATCAGCCTCTCGGTTCTGGATCGCATGAAGCGCGGCGGCATCATTTCCTCCCGGCGTGAAAATGACGTCGTGGCGGAGACGATCCAGCAGTTCGACGTCCGGACGTCCTCCGCGTCCAAAAAAATCGTTCATCTGTCAGGCGGCAACCAGCAGAAGGCGATCATCGGACGCGCGATGGCCCGCAGACCTCGCGTCCTGATTTTCGACGAGCCCACCAAAGGGATCGATATCGGAACTAAATTCCAGATTTACCGCATCATGCAGCAGCTTGCCGAAGAAGGCGTGGGGATCATCCTCGTCTCGTCCGAAATGACCGAGCTTCAGCGCTGCGCCTCGCGGATCATCACCATGTATTCCGGCCGGATCACGGGTTCGTTCGATCAGGCCACCACCGACGTCAACACGCTTGTCGGCGCGATCATCGGCGCCCCGGAGACCCGTCATGTCGCTTGAAACCACCCTCCCCGCCGCGCCCTCCAAGCCACCGAAACTGCCGCCCATGAAGGCTCTGGTGTCGCGTCTGGTCGGCAATCCGCTGGGCGGCGTCATCGCCGCGCTCGTCATCATTTTCGGGACGTCCTGTGCGCTGTCGCCGCACTTCCTGACGTCCTTCAACATGATGATCATCGCGCGTGCGCTGGCCTTTGTCGGGCTGGTCACAATCGGACAGTCCGTTCTCATGATCCTGGGCGAGCTCGACCTGTCCGTTGGTGCCATTGGCGGTCTGGCGGGCGTGGTCGGCGGCATCTTAATGGTGCAACTTGGGCTGAACCCGTGGCTTTCGCTCGGGCTGTGCCTGCTGATGGGAGCCGGGTGCGGGTTGCTGAACGGAGCGCTCATTACGCAGCTCCGCCTGCACTCGCTGGTGCTGACAATCGGTATGGCCGGCGTTTATGGCGGCGCCAACCTCGTTGCGACCAAAGGCGTGGCCATTACGGGCATCCCCCGTGACATCTCCTTTCTCGGACGTGGACTCGTCATGGGCGTTCCCGTGCCGTTCGTCGTGCTCCTGGTGTGTCTGGCGGTTGTGGCGTTTGTCATGTTCCGCACGCCCGTCGGCCGCTACATTTACGCGATCGGCAGCAACCCGGACGCCGCCCGGATGCTGGGCATCCGCGTCAATGCCATCCGTATGGGCGCTTTTGCCCTCGCCGGATTCCTGTCCGCCCTTGCCGGGATCCTGATGGTCGCCCGCCTGGGAACGGCCCAGCCTTCCATCGGTGACACATGGGTTCTCGCACCCATCGCCGCAGCCGTTATTGGCGGTGTCGCAACCACGGGCGGCATCGGCAGTCCGGTCGGAGCGGTTCTGGGTGCAGTCATCATCGGCATGATCGAAGACATCATCGTCCTGTTCGGAATTTCGCCTTACTGGCAGTCGGTCGTCAGCGGCGGGATCGTTGTCCTCGCCATCTCCTTCGACGCACTGGCCCGTCGTTACCTCAACCGTGATGCAGCCTGACGGTCCCGCTGCGGGACACGACTGGAGGAAAAACACATGACCAAGATCTGCGGCGACGCATCCAATTTCGCAATGTCGGCCCTTCGCGGGTTCAGCCTGATCCATCATGACCTTGTGCGCCTCGTCCGTGGCGGCGTTCTGCGGGCAAAGCCCGGCCCGAAAGGCAAAGTCGCCGTCGTGCTGGGCGGCGGTTCGGGCCATTATCCCGCCTTTGCAGGCTATGTCGGCAAGGGCTTCGGCGACGCCGCCGTAGCAGGAGACATTTTCGCATCGCCCTCCACGCAGGCGATCAAGAGCATCGCCCGACAGGCCGATCTCGGCGGTGGGATCATCCTCGGCTACGGCAACTACGCGGGCGATGTGCTTAATTTCGGGATTGCCGCCGACCGTCTGCGCGAAGAAGGCTATGATGTCCGCGTTCTGGCAACCGCCGATGACGTGGCCAGTTCGGACGCCTCCACCCGCGAACGCCGCCGGGGCATTGCGGGAGACCTGCCGATTTTCAAGATCGTCGGAGCCGCTGCCGAAGCCGGACTGACGCTCGATGAGGTCGAGGAAGTCGCGCATCGCGTGAACCGTCAGACTTGCACCTTCGGCGTGGCTTTCGATGGCTGCACCCTGCCCGGCGAGACTGAAAAACTGTTCGAAGTCCCCAAAAACCGCATGGCCCTAGGGCTTGGCGTTCACGGTGAGCCGGGAATTGATGAACAGGACGTCCCCAGCCCGGAAGCACTGGCAAAAACCCTGTTCGACCGCCTTCTGGCCGAAATTCCCCACGAGGCCCCGCGCCGTGTAGCCGTGTTGCTGAATGGTCTGGGCAGCACCAAGCAGGAAGAGCTTTTCGTGCTGTGGAACGCACTGGCGCCAATGTTCGAAAACGCCGGACTGACCCTCGTGGCCCCTCTGGTGGGCGAATATGTCACAAGTCTGGACATGGCAGGTTGTTCCCTGACCCTGACTTGGCTCGACAAAGATCTTGAGCAGTACTGGCGTGCGCCAGTGGATTCCGCAGCCCTGCGCCATGACAAGTTAGTCGGGGACGGCGTGGCCGACCTTGCCGTCGAAGATGAGGCAACGATCGTCTATATGCGCTCCGCTACCGCAGCGGGCCGTCAGGGCGGCGCGTGCGTCGCGGATGTCATGGAAAATCTGGCGAAAATGCTGGCCGCCGAGGAATCCAGCCTTGGCCATATCGATGCCCTTGCAGGCGATGGCGACCATGGACAGGGCATGGCGCGCGGGTCCGCAGCGTCCGCCCGCGCCGCCCGTAACGCGGCCAATGCTGGTGCAGGCCCTGCCACGGTTCTGGCCACGGCCGCCGATGCCTGGGCCGATCGTGCCGGGGGCACATCGGGCGCTCTCTGGGGGGAAGGTCTGCGGGCCTTCAGCACGGCGCTCGATGACGGCCGTCTGCCGAGTGCCGAGCAGCTTTCTCAGGGAGCCCGCAACAGTATGGAACGCATCATGCTGCTCGGCAGGGCCAAGCCCGGCGACAAGACACTCGTGGATGCGCTGGTCCCGTTTGTGGAAACGCTGGAGCGGGAACTGGCCGCGGGCCATGAGCTTGTCAAAGCCTGGATGGAAGGCGCTGAGGCCGCCTATCAGGCCGCGCAGGACACACGCAACCTGTTGCCCCGGATGGGACGGGCGAAAATGCACGGCGAACGGAGCAAGGGCCATCCCGATGCCGGTGCCCTGTCCCTCGCCCTCTGCGTACGTAGCGTTGGCAGGGACCTGAAAGCCGGAATGGCTGCCCAGCACGCACACGATCTGCTGCACGACCTCAGGGCCTGACAGCAAAGTCACCGATCATCGTCTCTTCTGCTGTAGCAGACGATGATCGGTGTTCCCTTTCGTTGGTTAAAGGGCGATCGGATATTCACGCGACGGCCTGTGTTCCGACACAAGCCGCGCGGAAAGTTCACGGACAATCTCGGGATATCTGTCGGCCACATTACGCTTTTCGCCCGGATCTGCCGTCAGGTCATAAAGCTCCAGCCGGGACGATCCGACAGGCCGCACGATTTTCCATTTCCCCAGACGCGCCGCCTGCCAGAAAGACGGCTCATATGTCTCCCAGTAGAGCAGTCGCTCCGGCAGCTCCCCCTGCCCCAGCAGAACGGGCGTCAGATCGCGACCATCCGTCACCACAGGAACACTGCGCCCTGCCAGCCCGAGAACCGTCGGCAGCAAATCGGGATGATAAACGGGTGTCCCGTTCGTCGTGCCCGCGGCGATCCGTGAAGGCCAACGCGCAATCAGCGGAACACGGATGCCGCCCTCGTAAAGCTCGCGTTTATAGCCCCGCAACGGACCATGAGAGTTGAAGAAGGTCACAACCTCCGTCTGCTCCGCCGTGGGTTCGGATCTCGGCCCATGATCGGACGACACAAACACGATCGTATCATTGTCCAGCCCGGACGCTTCAAGCGTTTGCAGAATACTGCCGACGCCAGCGTCCAGAAATTCGATCATGGCCGCATAGGCCTTTTCCCGGGCGCCCCAGGGCTCTCCTGCATAATCCCCCTCGGCTGGCGTAATATGCGGGCTATGCGGCGCATTATAGGCGACCGTCAGGAAAAAAGGCTTCTGGCGATGACGCCTGATGAAGTCGCAGCTCTGACCCGTCACGATGTCGGTTTCGTAGACAGCCCGCCCTCCGTCGGCATTTCCCGCGACATCCTGCAACGTCGTGCCGTCGTACCATTTCTCCGGAAAATAGCCCTGCGTCTTTTCCGTCTGCGTCAACCATCCGTGGAATTCATCAAACCCGTGCCGCGTCGGGATGGCATCAGGATCGTAACCATCGAGATGCCACTTCCCCACCAGCCCCGTCACATATCCCTGCTCTTTCAGAACGGACGCGACCGTCGGTTCCTTATCGAACAGATTGGCCCTGCGGATCTGTTCCTTCCCCTTGTATCCGACCACGCCTCCGGCGAGCGCAAAATTGTCTCGGATGGACGCATGTCCCATATGGCGCCCCGTCATGAGCGCACAGCGGGAAGGCGAGCAGATGGGCGCGCCACCATAAGCCTGCGTGAACTTCATGCCCTGAGCCGCCATCCGGTCGATATGCGGTGTGCGGATTCTGGTCTGGCCGTAACAGCCCAGATCATACACACCCAGGTCATCCGCGATGATGTAAATGATGTTGGGCGCCCGCGAGACTGCCTTGGAAGCTGCATGTGCAGCCCCCTCCGACAGCCCCAAAGTCACCGTGCCGAGCGCTGCGGTTCCGGCGAGGAGTGTCCGGCGGTTCATACGGATTGAACGGATCAAGGCCTGCGCCTCCTGTGATGGAACGGGATTCATTGGCCGGAGGACTGCGCAGTCGTGAGGGTGACCGTGTCGATACTGCCCGTAAATGCTGCGGGCACCGTATAGGCCGGGCTCACGGCAGACCCCAGATCACGACCGATATCGAGGGTCTCGCGCGATGACAGGGCGATGTTGCTGAAACGCGCCTGCCGGGCCGGAGCTCCGTCCACGGAAAGCCCTACCGTCGCGGGAACCGGCTTCCCGCCCACCCAGCGCCGGATCATCTCCGCTGCCGCATCGCTTTTACCCGCTGTCCGCTCCTGCTCCGGTGTGACCGTCAGGACAATATGCCGCCGTCCTGCCGCCAAAGGAGCAGACGTTACGATCTGTCCTGTCCGCACACCATTTGCATTGGCTTCATAAACAAGGCGCCCCTTCGAAACATAAAGGGTGACACCCCCATATCGCCCGCCCTCGGCGAAAATCACCCCCTGCGCCCCGCCCGCAGGAACATCGACATCAGCACTCAGCGTATACGGATCATGCCCCAAATCCGGTGCAAAACGCGGCCCTACGCGATCCACGCCAGAGTGGTATGTAAAGACCGTCTGGCCTGTCGCCGTACCAAGCGGATATGCGTCAACTCCAGGCCGGAGCGGATCTGCATGATTACGGCTGGCCTCGTGCTGGAAAAGCGCCTGAAGCTCTTTGAGTTTTTCGGGATATTTCGCAGCCAGATCATGGGCCTGACTGTAGTCATCGCTCAGCCTGTAGAGCTCCCACGGATGCGTCTGTGGCTGTGTCCCACGGGTCAGATACACGCGGTTATCACCCACCTCCCATGTTTCCTGAGCAAGCTGACCGGCCCACCATCCATCGGAATAGATGCCCAGATTTCCGCTCGTGGTGAAATACTGCACTTTATGCCGCGACGGAGCGTCGGGATGATCGAACGTATAAAGCAGGCTCCGGCCTTCAAGCGGGAGTTGCTCAACGCCCGCCGTGTGGGACGGCGGTGTAATCCCGGCGGCTTCATAAAGCGTTGGCGCAATATCGTTCAGATGTCCGAACTGCCCCCGTATTCCGTGAGTGTCGTGGATGCGTGCGGGCCAGGAGATGACCAGCGGGTCCGTCGTCCCACCCAGATGGGCGGCATCCTGTTTCGTGCCCTGAAACGGAGACGTCAGCGCCCATGCCCATGCGGCGGCATAATGGTTGAGATACAACTCGCTTCCCAGCGCATCACTGTTGGCCAGACGCGTCCTGACATCCGGCGTTCCGCCCTCCGCAGTCTTCGCATCCCTCCCCAGAAACCCGCCTTCGGCACTCCCGCCATTATCCCCGAACACTTCCAAGACAAGCGTGTTGTCCGCAATGCCTTCCTCCCGCAGAGTCGCCAGAAGCCGTCCGACTTCATGATCGGTTTCTTCGGCAAAAGCGGCATAAACCTCGGCCTGATGCGCGAGCAGCTTCTTTTCATCCGCAGACAGACTGTCCCATGCAGGCAGGGTGGAGGGGCGCGGTGTCAGTTCCGCATTCGCCGGGATGACGCCAAGCGCCTTCTGACGCTCAAAGCTCTGCTGCCGGATAACATCCCAGCCCTGATCGAACTTCCCTTTATATTTCGCAATCCATGCCTTGGGCACATGATGCGGCTCGTGCGTCGCACCCGTCGCATAATAAAGGAAGAACGGTTTATCGTGCGCCACGGCGTCATGCTGATGCAGCCAGCGGACGGCTTCGTTGGTGATGTCGGTCGTGAAATAATAGCCCTGTTCCGGCGTGGAAGACGGCTCAACAGGGGTCTGGTCACGGTAAAGACGCGGATAATACTGGTTGTCCGCTGCGGCAAGGAAGCCGTAGAAATGTTCGAATCCCCACCGCCCTGTCGGCCACAGATCAAACGGCCCCGCCGCGCTGATCTGCCAGTAAGGCGTATTGTGCCATTTCCCGAACGCCGCCGTATTATATCCGTGCTCCTTGAGAACTTCGGCAACCGGTGTCACGTTCGCAGGCAGAACGGTATTATATCCCGGATGCTTCGAAGCCGCTTCCTCGATATTTCCAAACCCCACCTGTCGGTCATTATATCCTGTCAGCAATGAGGCCCGCGACGGGGAGCACAAAGCATTGACGTGAAAATTGTTATATCGCAGCCCAGCATCCGCCAGACGTGCAAAATCCGGTGTCGAAATCGGGCCACCAAAAACATTCGTCGCACCAAATCCGACATCATCAATCAGAATCACGACAATATTCGGCGCCCCCCTGGGCGCCTGTGGCGATTGCGGCCAGCCCTGCGTCGCCTGGGACGGCTCTGCGGCACGGGCATGCTGCACAATACTGCCCCATAAAAGCGTACTGCCCAGAAGAAGGCCTAGAGACGTCTGTCTTTTCATGACCATTCCTCGCCGGTTCAGTAATTCACGCGGGCAATAAAGCCGAAATTGCGGGGCTGCGTGACATAGGCGTACCAGCTGCCATTTCCCGAAGCGGCGCTTCCTTGGGAAATCTGCGTGACACGCCGCTCGTCCGTTGCATTATTGATGAAGCCCGCAAGCTCCCAGCGCCCCTGATGGTCGCGAAACCCGAAATTCAGGTTCAGCGTGCCATAAGCCGGCACCCAGCCATAAACGGAGTTGTTGCTGGAGGTGTTCATGCGGGTGTTGTAATTGTAGCTCCCGCCTGCATAAGCATCGAGAGGGCGGGAAAAAACCTTTCCGATCCCGTGCGAATACTGCACCGCAGCCGACAGCGCCCATCTCGGCACGAACGGAATCTGCGTATGGGCGAGACTGTAAGCGCCTTTCCACGCCAGCTCCGGCGGCGCACTTGTGGAATACTGGAGGAACTGGGCGTCATTGTAAGATGCAGACAAAGACGTCACGAGATTGGCAAGCGGGCTGTAATGAATGTCCATCTCCGCGCCACGAACCCGCACTTTCGGAGCACTGCTCAGATAGGAAACCAGCGCACCCTGATATTCATGGACTGCCGTGACCTGATAGTTGTGGTCGTTCGTCTGATACAGCGCACCGCTGACCAGAAGACGGTTCTGAAGAAACTGCGCCTTCGCCCCGACCTCAAAAGAGTCGTCCGTCTCCTTGCCCACATTCGGCGAAACTGCGCCCTGAGAAAGCTGGCTCGCAGAAAAAGAGACCAGATTGAGGCCACCGGATTTTCCACCGCGGCCATAGCGGCCGTAAACAATGGCATTATCCGCCACATGGTATTTCGCAACGAACTGTCCAGTTACGAAACCATTATCGACATGCGCGCCATATCCCGTGTTACTACCATACAAGCCCCAGATTTTCTGCGCCGTAGCCAGTGGTGTGATGGCTGAATTATAGCTTTCAGGTGTGACCTGCCATTGGGAAAAACTTCCCGTTTTGGTGCTGTAATTATATCGTACACCCGTCACGAAATCCAGTTTGCGGGTGATGTGCCAGGTCCCGTTCGCATAAAGCCCGTAATAATTGGTGGTGGGCTGTCCGTAGCTGCGCACGTCATAATTGTTCAGGACATTCGAGGCCTGTTCGGCAGAGATACCACTAACGGGTGAGCTTCCGGTTCCATATCCATACCACGCTCCGGCATCCGGCCCGTAGCGGGTATCACCATAAACGCGGTTTTCCTGCCACATGTAAAACGCTCCAACCCGATAATCGAGCAGACGCCCCAGAGAACTGGAAAAACGGAGTTCCTGCGTGAACTGCCTTTGATCGACCTTGGCATTGCTGTTGAGAATGGCATTCGCCGGCCCCAGATCACCGTCATTATGCGGTGCCCAGTCCCACCACCGGAAAGCCGTGATGGAGGACAGCGTGAAATTGGCATGGTGCCAGTCCACATGGCCCGAAAGCCCCATGTCTTCCTGCTCTGCGTCAGAAAGAGAGCTTCGGTTGATGGTATAGGGCGCATTGGACGGAGCCGTCGCGCCATATCCGGCCCAACCCAAACGCTGCGGCAGCGTTCCCGCTACGGCGCTGCCATCCGTCTTGGTTGCAACGATCTTGTAGAGCCCCCCAGAGCAGCAGTTTTCACGAAGATGGGCATAATCTCCCGTCAGCCGGACACTCAGCTCATCCGTGGGGTGATACAAAACCTGTGCGCGGAAAGAGCGGCTTGTCTGGCCATTAATATCGCCCCCGCCCGCAAGGTTTTTGACCCAGCCGCTGTTGCCATATCCCAAAGCACTCAGCCGGACCGCAAGCTTGTCCTTGATCAGCGGCGTCGTAACGCCAAGGCTCCAGCGGTTATAATCATAATTTCCAACCCCCGCCTCGCCATAGACATGTCGGGTATGCAGATCCGGCGCGGCCGTTGTGAGTTCGATGGCGCCTGCCGTAGCCGTCATGCCCCCTTCCGTTCCCGCCGGACCACGCAGGACGGTGATCCCGTTCAGATCGACCAGATCGCTCAGCGCAGTCGCAGGGCGTGAACGATAAACACCATCGACATACACCGCCACGCCCCCTTCGATCCCATCCGTCGCTGCCGTCCCGGCGGCTCCGAGGCCACGGATATTGATTGTGGTGTTGCGCGGATTGGAAATATTGAGCTGAACGGTCGGCAGGAGACGCGCGGCCTGAGGGAGGGCCGTGATATGTTCGGCCTTCAGTTCCTGTGCACCGATCCGTGTCGCAGCCTGCGGAACGTTCTGAAGCGCATGCGTTTCCTGGTCAATCGTATGCGCTGCTGCCTGCGCCGGAGATGCGACCACGTGGATCCGTTCCGGATCGGAAACCGGCGCCCTGACCGCTTTGAGAGTGGGCCGTGCTGCCGGAACCGATTTTGCCGTGTGATGCCTGTGCGCGGCATGCGTGGCCGCGATTCCTTCTTGGGGGGCAGCGTTCTGTGCCTGCGCACTGTCCCACCCCGTCACATCAACCACGGCAGCGATGGCGGTAAGCAGGACGTATTTTTTCTTCATGACCAGAATATTCCCGAACCGCATTAACATTTATATATCGTTGTTCTTACATAAGAACGATATATCGTCGTTTTGATTCGGTCCATACGAACGAATCGGATTCGGGATGTATTTATTTATACTATTTTATAATGTTATATATCCTATGTTCTGGTCTGCTTTGGTGAACCCCACATCAGTCAGACCGGGACGCATCATAATGATCCGCAAAATCCTGGGCATCCGCTCCCCAACTGTAGCTGCCCTGCGGGAAAGGCAGCATCGTTGCATTCCAGGCTGCCCATTCCTTTTTCAGACGGGCAAAAAGCTCGGGTTTGCGATCTTTCAGATTGGCTCTCTCGCGCGGATCGCTGACAACGTCGAAGAGAAATTCGTTCTCCCCGATTTTCAGATATTTGTAATCGCCATCGAGATGAGCGTGCTGGTCATGGATCTTGTAACGCCAGAACAATGAGCGCGCCTGGCGTTTCTCCGGATCACTCAGGAACGGCAGAAGATTTGTACCGTCGGACGGGAAAGTTGCGTCCGGCGTCACACCCGCAGCAGCCAGAAAACTGGGAAGCCAGTCCATCGTGATGAGGGTCTGGTCACTTTCAGACCCTGCCCTCACCCGTGCGGGCCACCTCAGAACCGCCGGTACCCTGAGCCCACCTTCCAGAAGCTCCCCCTTCATACCCGTAAAAGGCCAGATCTCGGAGAAACGCTCGCCACCGTTGTCGCTGGTAAACACGACGATCGTATTTTCCGTCAGTTGATGGCGGTCAAGTGTTGCAAGAACCCGGCCGATCTGGTCATCCATGGCTCTGACCATCCGGCCATAGGTCTTCTGCGTTCCGCCATCATAGTCGAAGATCCTGCCTTTCAGGCGCTTTGATTCGGCCTCGTCCTCCGGCCCTTCCCAAGGCCAGTGCGGCGCATTGAAATGCAGACTGAGGAAAAATGGCGACGGGTCCTGTGCAAACGTCTCGACCAGCCGAACGGCTTCGTCCCCCAGAAGCCCCGTCAGATAACCATGATCGTGGATCAGATGGTCGTCCCGATAAAACTGGTCCTCACCGGGTTTTCCCTGATGGGTGAAATAGTCGGCAGCACCACCGGAAATACCGTAAAAATGGTCATAGCCGCTCTTGAGCGGCCCGAACTCTGGAGGGCTCCCAAGGTGCCACTTCCCCACCAGAGCCGTCCTGTACCCGGCCCTGTGAAGTTGTTCCGGCAAGGTCGGCAATCCCGGCGGAAGCCCGATTTTCCCGCTGGAGGAGGCAATCGGTTCTTCCAGACCACAGGCAATCCGGTCCTGATAACGCCCGGTAATCAGGGCCGTCCGCGTCGCGGAACAGACGGCGGAGTTCGCATAGGCGCGCGTCAGCTTGATGCCTTCATGCGCGATACGGTCGATGGAAGGCGTTGTAAAACCCGGCGTGCCGAAGCAGCTCACATCCGCGTATCCAAGATCATCCGCAAGAATGAAAATGATGTTCGGTGCCTTTGCTCTTTCGCCGGAACGGCCCGAAATCCCCGGCTGGGCGATCGCCCGCGCTCCCGGCCCCGTCATTGCGCCAAGGCCGATCCCTGCGACAGTGGAAAGGAAGGCGCGACGCCTCTGGACAAATCGGGTCATCTGCGGGCTTTCAGTCTGGATTATTAAACTATCAATTATGGTTAAAAATATTAACAACCAAAAAATAGGATGTAAATTCATAAAAACCAATATTGATGGTTGAAAGAACCTCGAAAAGCGGTTTCAGTTGGCAAACTCCTCCGGGAGACCATGATTCCAGATAACAGGGTAAGTGATATGGCTTCGTTCCCACTCAGGCTCTCCACCAGCGCTATGGGCACGATGGCCTTGTGCACTGCCCTCATGGCCATCCCCAACGCAGCAAAAGCCGTCCCCAGCGTGGTGCCGACCGGCGTCACCCGTTACAGCCCCGAAAAAGCTTACAACAGCTTCATCCTGTTTTCCGGAAGCGACAATCACACCCATCTCATCGACATGAACGGTCACGAAGTCCGGCAATGGGCACAAGCCGGATTCCCCGCCAAATACATTGATCCCGCTCTGGTCCAGGGGCAGAAAGGCATTATCGGGCTTCAGCTTTCAGAAATCCGCGGGGACGGCACCCACAAGATCCCCGGAGCCACAGCCGGTTTCCGTAACCGAACGTTCGGCTATGTGGACTGGTCTGACAAAACGCTCTGGGAATGGGGTCTTCAGTCGCCCGAAGGCAATGCCCGTCAGCATCATGACTGGGCCCGCCTGCCCGATGGCGGCACGCTTCTTCTGGCCAACCAGAACCGCTCCATCCCCGGCGGGGCCAAGCCGGTACTGGATGACGTGATTTATGAGATCGCCCCGGACGGCAAAATCCGCTGGACCTGGAAGGCCGGAGACCATCTTCGGGAATTCGGCTTTACCGACAGCCAGCTTCAACTGGTAACGCATGCTGAAAATCCGGATTACCTTCATATCAACAACATGCAGCTTGTAGGCGATAACCACTGGTACCGTGCGGGAGACAAACGTTTCGCACCGGACAACATCCTGATCGATTCACGGGAGGCCAACTTCATCGCAATCCTGGACCGCCATTCCGGCAAGGTCGTCTGGCGTCTGGGCCCCAACCTCCCGCAGCGGCGCCGCAGCGAACCTGCTGTTCCTTTCGCCGTCGACCAGTTCGTCGGACAGCATGACGCGCATCTTGTTCCCGAAGGCCTACCGGGTGCAGGCAACCTGATCGTTTTCGACAATCAAGGCGAAGCAGGCTATCCCGCCCGTCCGTTGCAGGTCGCCAACGGTTCGCGAATTCTAGAAATCAATCCTGTAACGGCGCAGGTCGTCTGGCAGTACACAGGCGAGAATTCCGGCGGCCCGCCATGGTCCTTCTACAGCAGCTTCATCAGCTCCGTGGACCGGCTGCCCAATGGCAATACCCTAATTGACGAAGGCATGAACGGACGCTTCTTCCAGGTCACGCCCACGGGTGAAATCGTGTGGGAATATGTGTCGCCCTATTCAGGTGAAACGCCTGGCAGCTCGCCCGGAAAAACAACGCGCTCCAACTGGGTCTATCGTATCCAGCCCGTGCCATATGGATGGGTGCCCTCGACCGTCTCCCATACCGAAACAGTCGTGGTTCCGGCTTTAGATCCGGAAAAATAATACAACCGCAGGGCTGCCGGCCAAAGTCATGACGCCAGCCCTCCCTGCTCAGGCAGGCACCGTCGGTCCCGAAGGGGACTGGCCATCGGGCGGATTGACAACCGCCCCCGCCGGAGCCGCTACAGGCCCTTTGAGAAGCGGGTCCTGCGTCTCCTGCATCCAGCGCCTCAGGCGCTTTCTCATTTCCCGCAGAACGTCTCCATACTGCGGATCGTGACACAGGTTACCGGTTTCCGCAGGATCGAACGTCAGATCATAAAGAGCCTCTTCAGGCAGACGATGATCCGGCCATCCGGCCCCGACCCAGACGGACTTGCTGGGACTGTCATCGCAGTTCGGCAGCACGGGCTGCCTGCGATTTCCAAATCTGCGAATATATTTCCATCGCTGCGTCCGGACGGCCCGCATCGGTTCATATGACGCGTGATACGTCATCTCAGCATAGACGGCATCCCGGATTTCCGCCTGACTGCCCCGCAAGACCGGAAGAAAAGATTGCCCCACAAGCCAGGAAGGACGCGGGATGCCCAGATAATCATAAACTGTCGGAAAAACATCAATCTGCGAGACCATCACGTCCGACTGATGCCCCACGGCCAGACCCGGCCCTCGCATGATCAGTACCGTTCCGATCCCGTCATCCGTCAGGTTGCATTTCATGCCCGGAAAAGCGATGCCATGATCCGTGACGAAAATAACCAGCGTATTGCGGTCATAACCATTTCTGGACAAAGCCCGCAAAACCCGCCCGACACCCGCATCCAACTGACGCGCGCTTGCCCCGAAAGCCGCGAAATCGTGGCGGATTTCCGGCGTATCGGGTAATGGACGCGGAACGCTTCGCACACGCTCCAGATCCGCGGGTGTCGGGTCCGGATACTCCCGATGCGTCTCGAAAAATCCGACATCCAGAAAAAACGGCTGCTTGGGCCGGCTGTCCAGAAACCGCTCGGCTATGGGTGCCACCACAGAAGCTTCCGCACGCCATTTCCCGCTCTCGTCGCGATAGGCAAGATTCCTGTCATACCCCAGCGTGTCCGGATCAGCGGCAACATGCTGCATCCCTGTCAGCACGGCCTGATATCCGAATTTCTGCAGGTCCCGGAAAAGGAGCTGCCGCGGATCGTTCAGCCTGAAACCCCGATGCGCCAGCCCAATCATTCCGGAACGATGGGGAGACTGACCGGTCAGCAGAGCCGCACGACTAGGAGAGCAGACCGGTGCCGCACTGAACGCCTGCCGGAACGTCACGCCCTCACGCGCCAGAGAGGCTATTTCCGGAGTAGAGACCGCGCTGTCATAAGGCTCGAGCGACCGTCCACTGTCGTGGGAATGAAGATAGAGAATATTCGTCCACCTGCCTTTCGGAAGGGACTGCCCATATCCTTTTGCCACGAAGGCGCCTCCGCCTGAGGCAAGAAGGGTGCGACGTCTGACCTGTACCATGATGTTCCTGCGGATATTCTGCCCCCGCGCAGAGCCAAAAGCTTTGCGGAGAGTATGAGAGAATTGAGAGTTTCTTCCCGCAGCCTCTAGATCTGCGGATCGCTGATCCTGCCTCCCATGGCCGCCACCAGCTTCTTTCCTGCCGGACTCTGCATGGCGGCTGCATCAAAATCGGACGGCTGTTTCAGACGCGGCGTATAGGTTCCGGCGCGTTTTTCGCTGAGATACCGCGCGGCGGCCCGTACCGCGAAAAGCCCCAGAACACCCTGCACATCAGGCGGCGAAACACGCGTCGTCAGGGCCGCCTGAACAGCTGGCGTTACGGCGGGAGAGCGCACGTTCCGCCCATAAGTCGCCGCCAGAACCGCAGCCAGCGCCCCCTCCGGATCACCCGTTTGCGCGATCTTTCCCGCAACCCAGTCGATGGCCTGAGCAGCATCGGGGCCATTCAGCAGAATTTCACCCAGCACAGCCCTGATCACCACAGACGGCTCTTTTCCAAATGCCAATGCCACATCATGAGTGGTCCGGGCATCCAACGGCGTCTGCACCGCAAGAATACCCGTAGCCGCCCAGTACCGCACGGCTTCGCTATCATTTCCAAGAGAGGCCCTGAACGCCGGAAGATGGTCTGCGCTACGCTGGGTCACCTTCGCCCCCAGCGCCATCAGTTCGGGCAACGGATAGGCTCCAGACTCGCGGCTTGCCTGATATCCCTGATGTCGCAGTCCTTCCGCAAGGAACGCATTATCGTTGATCGCAGTCATCTGCGCATCAAGCACATCCCGCAGATGTTGCAGTGCAGCCTGATGCGCCGGATCGTCGATCAGGTTGCTGATCTGATGCGGGTCAGCCGCAAGATCGTAAAGCTCCTCACCCGGCTTGGCCTGCCAAAAGGCTGCCTGAACGGGATTTAGACGCCCCGCCAGCCACTCCTCTTCCCAGGATTGATAACCGCGACCTTTCCACTCATACGCATTATGCTGTCCGTAAATGCGATGTGGCATGTAGTTACGGATATAGCGGTAACGCCCACTCCGGACCGTCCGTATCAGATCCAGCCGTTCATCCATCCGGTTGCGACCGCTGAACACATGTTCGCGTGGCGGGGGAACGTGCTGCCCCAGAAACGGCTGTCCCTGCATATGCCGGGGAATTGCTGCCCCTGCCAGCGACAGTGTCGTCGGCGCCATATCCACCAGACTCACAAGATCCGGACTGACCTGCCCGGCCGCACGTTGCGCAAAATGCTGGAATTTCTTTGGAAACCGCACGATCAGGGGCACGTGCAGCCCCCCTTCATAACAGTAGCGCTTCGTTCTGGGCTGCACGCCGCCATGATCAGCGAAAAACATGACGATCGTGTCCTGCGCCAGACCATCCTGTTCAAGCTCGCCCAGAATATGGGCCAACGCTTTATCCTGCCGGTTCACCATGTCGATGTTGCGCGCAATAGAATCCCGGATATCGGGCGTGTCCGGCAGATAGGGCGGAATATGGACCCGCGCAGGATCAGTCACGGTCGCACCCGTCTCAAACAGATGGGATTCATGCGTGATGAGATAATTGTAGACCGCGAAAAAGGGTTTCCCCGTCGGGCGGTTCCGCCAGTGCGCCGTCACTGAACACGCATCCCAGATCGTCGCAGGATCAAGGTCACAGTTGTAGTCGGTAAAGACGTTATTGGTGCAGTAATACCCCGCCCCACGCATCAGTTCCGGAAGGCTTTCGAACTGTCCTGCAATGCGGGCCACAGCGCGCATGTTTTCCGCCGGTCCACAGCTTTGCGGATACAGTCCCGTGACCAGCGAGAAACGCGACGGAGAGCAGACCGGAGCGGTAGCATAGGCGCTTTCAAAGCGGTTTCCCTCGCGGGCCAGCGCGTCAATCGTCGGCGTCACCGCCAGAGGATTGCCGTAACATCCCAGAAGAGGCGCATGGATATCATGGCAGACGATCCAGATAATGTTCGGCTTCCGGTCTATCGGGGTCTTTGACGCGGCAGAGATGGTCTTCGCCCTGGCATTAACACCAGCACCGGCCGAAAACGCCACACCGGCCGCGCCCGTCGTCGCCAGAAGATGACGACGGCTCACCGCTCTGGAGGGTCGATCCATGCTCACAGATCTACCACGGCCGATGATGCGCATCTGAAACCGATATGACCGAGAGAGCTGTCAGGCGTCGTATGGGTCCGTGCCGAATTGCGATACCGGTTGCAATAAGAGTGATGGCACATATGCGATCCCCCCCGGATCACCCTGTCCGTCCCCTCGGGTGGTCCTGAAGGATTGCAGCGCGTCAGGGCATTTTCAGCCTGATGCCAGACCGGGCTCCAGAAATCGGAGCACCATTCCCACGTATTGCCCACCATGTTGTAAAGGCCGTATCCATTCGGCGGAAATGCGGTAACGGGCACGGTCGTCACATACCCGTCCTGCCGGGTGTTCTCATCAGGGAAACGTCCCTGCCAGATGTTGCACTGCACCTCCCCATCAGGACGCAGTTCATTTCCCCAGGGGTAACGGAAATTCTGCATCCGGCCCCGCGCGGCAATTTCCCATTCCGCTTCCGTCGGCAAACGCTTGCCTGCCCAGACCGCATAGGCGGCCGCATCATTCCACGACACATGCACGACCGGATGATCCTGACGGGCCGAAATATGCGACCCCGGCCCTTCAGGATGACGCCACTGCGCGCCACGGACCGGCAGCCACCACGGCGTCTGCGGAACAGAACCCCGCAGACGGCGCTTCTTCGCCGTCGCCGTCGCTACCCCTTCGAAAACGAACGACCACCCCTCTGCTTCAGCTTCCGTCACATATCCCGTAGCTGCGATAAAAGCCGCAAACTGCCGGTTGGTGACGGCATATCTGTCGATCCAGAAAGCATCGACCTCCACGAGCCGGACCGGCCCCTCGCCATCCGCGACATGGGTTTCGGAATCATCAGCGCCAATCTGGTGTGTCCCCTCCCCGATCAGCACCATGTCCTCATAGCCCGATGCATGGCAGAGCTGACGATCCTGAAACACCGGAACAGACGGCGCGCGCGAAGACGCCCGTGCCGCCTGCGGAACGCAGCACGCTTTTTTCGGGTGAGCAGAAGCGGAGCTGAGGGTCATTAAACTGATCCTGATAGTTTTATTATTTAAAAACTCTATTTCATCGTTATTGAAAACACAAACCCTTCGGCGTTTTCAATCCCGCGTTGCAGAATCGTTCTGTTTTCTTCTGAAATCTTTGTTTTTCAGCCGATTTTCAAGAATCGATCCGGGACACGCTTGACGGCAAGAGGCAGATCTATAATCAAAATTATATCGTTGTTTTAATTAATGACGTTTTGTTTTTGTTATATAGATCGACCCGACATTCCCCTGCTCCCGAAGGCTCATGGCCATGAAAAACCTGTCGTCCCGCCGTTACACCCTCAAAGGAACACTGGCTCTCGCTGCAACCCTCATCGCAGGTCCGTGCCTGGCAGCCGCACATGCTGCGGATTACCACCTTCTGAATGTGTCCTATGACCCGACGCGCGAGCTTTACAGCGACATCAACCAAGCCTTCCCGGCCTTCTGGTCCAAGACCAATAGCGGAGATAGCGTTGTCGTAACGTCATCGCATGGCGGCTCCGGCGCGCAGGCGCGCTCGGTTCTGGAGGGTGCACCAGCGGATGTCGTCACGCTGGGCCTCGCATACGATATTGATATTCTGGCCCAGAACGGCCTTCTGGCTACAGACTGGCAGAAACGCCTGCCGCACAATTCAACGCCCTATACCAGCACGATCGTGTTCCTCGTGCGTAAAGGCAATCCAAAGAACATCCACGACTGGCCCGATCTGATCCGCGACGGTATTCAGGTTGTCACCCCAAATCCCAAGACATCCGGGGGCGCACGATGGAACTATCTGGCCGCGTGGGGCTGGGCACTCCATCAGCCCGGCGGGACGGAACAGTCTGCAACGACGTACCTCAAGGCGCTCTTTGCGCATGTCCCCGTTCTTGATACGGGCGCGCGTGGCGCCACCAACAGCTTCGTCCAGCGCGGCCTGGGCGATGTTCTGATCGCATGGGAAGACGAAGCCCTGCTGGCCTCGCGCGATCTGGGACCCGATAAATTCGATATTGTCGTGCCCCCCCTCACCATTCTCGCCGAACCTCCCGTCGCCACCGTGGACCGCAACGTGCAGGAACACGGAACCGAAGCCGTCTCCCGCGCCTATCTGGACTTCCTGTTCTCCCCAGAAGGCCAGCGGATCGGCGCCAGACACTATTTCCGCCCCGTGGACCCTGCGATTCAGGCCGAAACAGCCGCAGTCTTCCCACACACCACAACCTTCGACGTCGCCAGTCTGGGCGGCTGGACCCGCCTGCAGAAAGCCCATTTCTCGGACGGCGGCGTGTTCGACCAGATCTACAGCCACTGAGTGTGAAACCCCTGACCGTGACGGGCCTGCGTTCTTTCCCGCGCCGACGCCAGACATTACCCGGCTTTTCACTGTCGCTGGGCCTGACCCTGCTCTGGACCGGGTTGCTCGTCGTGCTCCCCCTGACGGCGCTGCTGCTCCGGCCCTGGCAGCACGGCCTCAGCCCGATGATCCATGCGCTGCATGACGCACGCATGTATGCCGCCCTGCGGGTCAGTTTTATCTGCGCCTTCCTGGCGGTCCTCATTGACCTGCCGATCGGCCTACTGCTGGCCTGGACCCTCGTCCGCTACCGCCCGCCCGGCCATCGCGCCGTAGACGCCCTGATCGACCTCCCCTTCGCCATTCCCACAGCCGTGACCGGCATCGCTCTGGCCACCCTTTACGGCCCCGGCGGATGGATCGGCGCCCCTGCAGAAAAACTGGGACTGAAACTCGCCTTTTCTCCCGCCGGAATTGTCATCGCGCTGACCTTCATCGGACTGCCTTTCATCGTCCGTTCCGTCGAACCCGTGCTTCGCAGCTTTCCCAAAGATGTCGAGGAAGCCGCTTTCCTTCTGGGCGCATCGGGATGGCAGCGTTTCTGCCGTATTCTCCTGCCCGCTCTCGCGCCCCCGCTTCTGAGCGGTGCAGGGCTCGCCTTTGCACGGAGCATTGGGGAATACGGCTCCGTCATCTTCATTGCGGGCAACCAGCCTTTCCACAGCGAGGTCGCACCGCTACTGATCGTCATGCGGCTTCAGGAATTCAACTATGATGGCGCAACATCCATCGCGCTGATCCTGCTCGTCACGGCCCTGCTCTGCCTCATTGCCGTCAGCCATCTGCGTCGTTCGGTCTCTTCCGGACTGGTCCGCGAGGACGGCGCATGACCCGTCAGTCTTCCCGGATAACCCCCGTTGTCCTGACCCTGCTCAGCTACACCATCATCGGCCTTCTCATCGTCCTGCCTGTGGCCCTGATCCTGCATGAAGCCCTGCGTCAGGGTCTGCATACGGCTCTTGAAACCCTCAAAGACCCGGAAGCCCGATCCGCCATCCGCCTGACAGCCTGCGTCACCGCCATCGTGACGGTCATCAACACGGCAGGCGGCATCGCTGCGGCCTGGACATTGACGAAATACGACTTCCGAGGTGCCCGCCTTCTGGTCAGCCTGATCGAACTGCCCATCAGCGTCTCGCCCGTGATTGCGGGGCTGGTCTGGCTGCTGCTTTTCGGCCGGCAGGGATGGTGGGGGAACTGGCTCGGCCATCACGGCCTACACATCGCCTTCGCCGTCCCCGGCATCATTCTTGCAACGCTCTTCGTGACCTTCCCCTACGTCGCACGCACCCTCATGCCCTATATGGAACAGCAGGGCCGTGCCGCCGAAGAAGCCGCCTTCCTGCTCGGCGCGGGCTTCTGGAAAACCCTGATCCACGTCACACTCCCAGACGCAGGCTGGGCGCTTCTTTCGGGAATTCTTCTCACGACAGCCCGCGCCATGGGGGAATTCGGCGCAGTCGCCGTTATTTCAGGCCACATCCCCGGCGTCACCGAAACCATGCCGCTCCATATCGAGACCCTCTATAACGGCTACCAGTCCGTAGCAGCCTTCGCGATGGCGGCCCTTCTCGTCCTTGTCGCAATGACAACGGTCCTGATCCGCATGTTTCTCGAGCGTTCTTTCAGAAAACAGCATCCATGAGCATCACTCTCGAAGCCTTCACGCAATACGCTCCCCGCTCTTCGCGCAAACTGCTCGATAACATCGCGCTAACCGTCGAAGACCGCGCGTTCGTCGCGCTTGTCGGGCCATCCGGAGCCGGAAAAACCACCCTGCTCAGAGCCATTGCAGGCCTTTCCTCCCATTCCGAAGGCACGCTGCTGATCGACGGCCTCCCCATCCACGACCGCCCCGTACAGGACCGGGGCATCGGGTTCGTCTTCCAGAACTATGCCCTGTTCCGACACATGACCGTGGCCCGGAACATCGCCTTCGGGCTCGACGTCCTGCCCCGTGCGCGGCGACCCGATCGCGCCGCCATCCAGCGCCGCGTCACCGAACTTCTGGACCTCATCCAGCTTCCCCATCTCGCAAAAGCCTATCCGGACCAGCTTTCCGGCGGCCAGAGACAGCGCGTGGCCCTTGCCCGCGCACTGGCAACCGGCCCCAGACTTCTCCTGCTCGATGAACCTTTCGGCGCCCTGGACCCTCTGGTCCGCCGTGACATCCGCCGCTGGCTCCGGGACCTGCACGACCGGATGAACCTGACGACCATTCTCGTCACCCATGACCACGAAGAAGCCATGGACGTCGCAGACACGCTCGTCGTCATGCAGGAGGGCCGCATCGTTCAGGCCGCCGACGCCTCCTCCCTGAATGCTGCCCCCCAAACGCCCTTTGTCATGGAGTTTCTGGGCGAAACCCTCAAATTTCCGGGTACCGTCCGGTCTGGTCAGTTCGTTCCGGACAACCCCGACATCGCCCCTTTCCCGTTCGAGGGGCCAGACGGAAACGCGACCGCTTTTATCCGCCCACATGACGTCTTCCTCCTGCCCGGGGCTGGACAGGCTTCCGTGGAAAAACGCCCCCATTTTTCCAACGGGCTTTTCCGCTATCAGATCGTTACCGCCGAGGCCGCATTTGAAATGATTACACCCACAGACCTCTCCCCACAGGAGATGCAGAATGTCCGCGTCGACATCAGCCGCGGAAAAATTTTCTATCCCGCTGCTGCGTCAGAAGACCCTCCGAAGCCAGCCTGAGCGGGCCATTCATATCTGCACATCAAAGGTCGTCGTCCATTCCGATCGCTCACCAGCCTGGCTCAGGACCAGCGTCCCGCCATGTCCCCTGACAATCTGGCGCGCCAGAGGCAGTCCGATCCCGTTGCCGCTCGCCTTGAACGAGACAAACGGCTCGAAAACCTGTTCCCGCAGCGCTGCATCAATCCCTGAACCATTATCGCGGATTCTGATCAGAACGGCCCGATCGGCCATTTCAACAGCCAGTTGCACTCGGGGCGCAGACTGTCCCAGAGCAGCCTCGGCCCCGTTGTTCAGAAGATTCATGAGCGCCTGCTCCATCTGCGCGGCATCAAGCCGGACCATGAGCCACCCCGCAGGCACCACCACGTCCAGCACCACGCGCGCACCCCATCGCGCCATAAAAAGCGTGGCGATTTCACGCACCAGCGCGCCAAGGTCTGCGGGCTTCAGATCCGGTCTGGGCAGACGCGCCAGATCGCGATAGCCGCGCACGAAACGATCCAGCCCCTCTGCACGGCGCCGGATCGTCCCAAGCGCCTCCGCAATCAATGACCCTGTCTCATGGCTGCTGTTTGCCGGTCCCCGACATTCGGAAAACAGCTCTTCGGCGGTGGCGGACAGGGAAACGATGGGTGTGAGGGAATTCATGATCTCGTGGCTGAGCACCTGAAGAAGACCACGCAGCGCCTGAGCTTCCGCAGCGTTCAACCCGGCTTCGATGTCCGTCAGCGCCAGATACGCAACGATCCCTCCTGCCCCGGCACCTTTTCCGACCGACAGCGCATAGACCCGCGGCGCACTCCCAGCGGACGGCAGACGGATCAGGCGTTTTTCCGGCCCCGACCCCTCCTTCTCCAAAGCCGCGATGAGAGCTTCGGGTGGCTCACGCAGAACCCCTTCCGTCATGAACAAACGCCGCGCCGCACGATTGGCGGCATGCAGGGTCCCATCCACATACTGGACCAGAAGCGGCACCGGCGCATGATCGAGCAGCGCCCGGTTCCGCAGCTTTTCCCGATCCACGGGACGCACGACGGAAGGCTCATGCCGTTTCAGACGCCGCGTCACCCGGATCTGCGCCGCAACGACAGACCCTGCACAGATCAGCCCGACGCATATGCACAGCAGGGCCGTCGCATAAAACCCCCGCTGCCAGGCCGGAACGGTCAGCAGACAGGCCGCCACGATGCCGCAAAGCCGCAGGAACGTCTCAGCCACGACCCGCATCTAAAGCCCGTACCGTGCCATACGACGATACAGCGCCGGTCTGGTCAGACCCAGTTCCCGCGCAGCCTGCGTCACATTGAATCCATGCTTGCGCAACGCCGTCTCGATCAGGGATCGCTCGGTATCACGCAGCGTCAGCGCTGCGTTCGGAACCGCTTCGGCCTCTTCGGGAGCCGTTTCCCATGTCCCGGTGAGTACAGCCCGCTCAACCACCGCACGCAGACCGCGCACATTCTGAGGCCACTCTTCCTCACACAGCAATCGAAGCCGGCCCTCATCCATTCCGGGTTCGGCAAGCCCATGCCGCGCTGCGAAATACCGCAGGAAATGCGTGCTCAGAGCAACGATATCGTCCGCTCGCCCCTGCAAAGGAGAGAGGGTCAGTCCGACCATTCCCAGATGCAGCATCAGCCGCGGATCAAGCATACCCTCCAGAGCCGCATGATCGCGCGAGGACAGAGCAATCACCCGTGGAGCCACGCGTGCGTCCAGCCTGTCCGCCAGACGGCGCTGCATGGGCGCAGACAGCGCCTCGATATTGCGAAAGATCCACGTTCCCCGCCCTTCCGGCAAAGCCTCGCAATCCTCCGCACGGAGCATCACCGCAGGATCGTCTTCATAAGAAAGAGCATGAATGCGCCGCGCCAGCAGCACCTTCCCGACACCCGGCGCACCCGTGATGATCAGTGACGCGCGGGTCACAGCCAAACGGTCCGCTTCGGCAATGGTCCGCCTCAGATCATCAGACGCTACAATCAGAGCGGGTTCTGCCTCAGTCGCCTGACGGGCCCGGCATTTCTTCAGCGTCCCTTCGACCAGCGCCAGAAGGCGCTCGTTATTCCAGGGCTTCATAACGAAATCGACAGCCCCCGCGCGCATCGCCGCAACAGCAATCGTCACGCCACTATGGCCGGTCACGACAATCACCGGCAGGTCCGGGCGCAGGACCAGCATGTCCCTGAGCAGGGCCAGCCCTTCGGCACCAGCAGTCATTCCTTTCGTATAATTGAGATCGAGCAGCACGAGATCGACAGAAAAGGACGCCAACTGCGTCAACGCCTCATCCGCTCCATGCGCGGACAGAATATCCAGCCCACTACGCCGGAACAGCAGACGGGCCGCAACCTGCACATCGCGATCGTCATCAACGAAAAGAAGACACGGTGCCGGAGGGGCGGATTCCCCCGATTCGTTTCGGATTGCGTTCATTATGATCTTGACAGACCTCTCAGGGGTGTCCGGTTCCGGACACCCTGTTCGAAACCGGACATACCCGTAAAATCAGAATCAATTTTATCGTTATTTATCAATAAGTTAAATTCCATTCCCACCATGATACACTGTTTGCCGACAGGAGAAACAGTGCATGGATCAACCCGTTTCAAAAGCCCCACCGAACGCCGCACTCCGCCCTGCATCCGGTGCCGTCATGGACCGGGCAGTCGCCCCGTCGCGGAGCAGGATCCTGACCCGGCGGGCGTTGCGTTATGGTGCCCCCGTCGCGGTTGCGGGCCTGATCTGGGCCGGGTGGCGCCTTGTCCCGGCATCGGGAACGCTTTCTGTCTCCCAAGACCAGTTGACAGTGGCAACCGTCCGATCCGCGCCCTTTCTCGACTACCTTCCCGTCCGCGCCACCGTGGCGCCCCTCAACGTGACCTTCATTGATGCCATTCAGGGCGGCGAAGTGTCCGAAGTCGTGGCGAAGGACGGCGCGCTCGTGAAAAAGGGAGACGTTCTGGCGCATCTGACCAACCCCCAGCTCCAGCTCGACGTCACCTCCCGCGAAGCCCAGATCGCAAGCCAGCTTGGGGCGGTCAGCGCCCAGCGCCTGACCCTGCAACAGACCCGCACGACCGAAGAAACGCAGCGCGCGGAGGCCCGCTACAATCTCCTCAAGGCCCAGCGCGAACTCTCCATCCGCCAGCAGCTTCACGATCAGGGTTTTGAATCTGACGCCAACGTCCAGTCCTACCGCGACGAGGCGGACTATTATGCCCAGCGCCTGAAACGCCTCGAAAGCGCCCTGACGCAGGACCTGAAAGTCGCGGACCGGCAGGGTGGCGAAATCGACGAGGAAGCCCAGCGCCTGCGCTCCAATCTGGACGTGGTGGAGGCCAGTCTCGGAGCGCTTGATCTCCGTGCGCCGCTGGATGGTCGTCTGACCAATTTCGATCTCCAGCCCGGCCAGTCGCTCAAAGCCGGAGACAAGATCGGCCAGATCGACAGCGAAGGCCACTACAGGCTCGATGCGGATATCGATGAGTTCTATCTGGGCCGGATCGCCGTCGGCGAGCGTGCCGAAGCCGATCTGAGCGACACGAAACTGCCCATGACCGTCTCACGGGTTCACCCACAGGTTACGAACGGTCAGTTCCGCGCGGAACTGACTTTCGACAGACCGCCACCAGCCGGACTACGGCGCGGAGAGAGCGTCGATCTGCGCATCACGCTCGGAGAAACCCATCGTGCGCTCGTCCTGCCCAACGGAGCATGGCTGGAGGCCAGCGGCGGCTCTTCGGCCTTCGTCATGGCCTCGGGCGAGCATAGTGCGGACCGCGTATCGATCACATCCGGCCGCCGCAATCCCGAACAGGTCGAGATCACCGGCGGCCTGCATGACGGCGATCGGGTGATCGTCTCTTCCTACAATTCCTACAAGAATTTCAGCCATCTCGCGATTCACTGACGCAACGCATTGCAGGACCGGACACCATGCTGATCGAACTCTCGCACATCCAGCGCCTCTACCGCTCCGACGAAGTGGAGACGACCGCTCTGCACGACATCGAACTCCAGATCGAAAAAGGCGAATTCGTCGCGATCATGGGGCCGTCGGGCTGCGGCAAATCCACGCTGCTCAACATCCTCGGCACGATCGACCGTCCGACCGGCGGCTCATACCGCTTCGGCGAGCATGAACTGACGGCGATGAACGAGGCAGAACTGGCGAAATTCCGCCGCGAACATCTGGGCTATGTGTTTCAGAGCTTCAACCTGATCGACGAACTGACGATTGAGGAGAATATCGAACTCGCCCTGATCTATCGCAACATGCCCAAAGCCGAGCGGCAGAGCCGTGTGTCCCATGCCATGGACCATGTCGGCATCGCCCATCGTGCACGACATTACCCGTCCCAGCTTTCGGGCGGCCAGCAGCAGCGTGCGGCCATCGCCCGCGCCATCGTGGGCGAACCCAGCCTCATCCTCGCCGACGAACCGACCGGCAATCTCGACACCGAAAACGGCGCACAGGTGATGGACATCCTCCAGCGCCTCAACGACGAGGGTGCCACCATCATCATGGTCACCCATTCCCCCAGCCACGCCGACCTCGCCCGCCGCCGCATCGACATGCTCGACGGACAGGTCGTCGTCTCCGTCCGCAACGCGATCTGAAGCGACAGCAAGGGAGGAACGAGGGCCATGAGGACGATGATATCGGATTTCTGGCGGCTGGCCGTGCGCTGCAGGCTCTACACCGCCCTGAACGTGATCGGTCTTGGATTGGGCGTGGCCACGTTTCTCACCTTGGCGCTGGTGGCGCGTTACGAACTGAGCTGGGACAGCTTTTACCGGCACTCGGCGTCGATCTACGAACTACAGGCTGATTTCGTGATCGGCAGCGGCACATTTCATATGGCCGCGCTTCATGACTCGGTGCTTCCGGCAGTCCAGACCCGTATGCCCGGTCTGCAAGGCACGCGCCTTGAACAAATCTCCGCAGATCTGGTGGCGCCTTCGGACATCAGCAAAACGGTGCATTACGACCAGACGGTCAGCTTCGTCGATCCGAATTTCTTCGACCTTTTCGACCTGAAATTCACAGCCGGTTCGCCAGCCGTTCTCTCCTCGCCCGAAAACATCATCCTGTCGGCGACCATGGCGCGGCAGCTGTTCGGAACAAAACCCGCGCTCGGCCAGACACTGGAGGTCACGCGTCACGGGAAAACCTCCGTCTATCGTGTCGCGGGAGTGCTTCGCGACCATCCGTCCAACACCACGATCCCGACCGATCTGATTGCCGCTATCCCGAAAACTGCTGCGGACCGCCCGTGCGACGGCTGGAACACGATGTGCGCGCAAACCTACGCGGTGCTGCCCACACCCGCATTGCGCCAGTCTTTTCTGCAAAACGCCCATGACGTCCTGATGACCTCCCCGATGTCCCGCGCCATTGAGCAGAAAGATCCGGGGGGTGAAAAAATGACCCTCAAGATTGTTCCTCTCCCGCTCGTTCATTTCGGCTCCGATGGCGTGGCGGAGGACGGGGCATCACGCAGCGTGCTGTTCGCACTCGCTGCGATCGGCACCCTGTCCCTGCTCGCGGGGGCGATGAATTACGTCAATCTCGCCACAGCGCAGTCTCTGGGGCGGGCGCGGGAAGTGGCCATCCGCAAAGTTCTCGGCGCCTCCCACACCCGACTGGTGGTCCGCTTTCTGGGGGAAACCCTCGTGCTGACGACGCTGGCGGCCATACTGGGGCTGGTGTTGACGGAGATCGCCGTCCCGACAGTTGCCAGCCTCTCGGGCTGGGCCGTGACGCTGGATTACGGCTGGGCGCTCCCGCTTCTGTGCGCCGTCATTGTCGTCCTCACGCTGGGAGCCGGCTTTTACCCCGCCTTCATGCTGTCCTCCTTTTCACCCGCACCCGTCCTCGCCTCCGCCCGCCTTCCGGCACAGGGGCGCTTCGGTGCACGGATCCGGCTCTTTCTGGTGGGGCTCCAGTTCGCATTCGCCGTGACGCTCGGGATCTGCACCCTCGTCGTCAACGCGCAGGCGCTGCATCTGCGTCATCTGGACCGGGGCATGACGATCCCCGGCCTCGCCATTATCGCCACGGAAAATCTCAACGCGCTGGACAGGCAGCAGACCGCCATCGTGAACCTCCTGCGCGCCATGCCCGAAGTCACCGACCTGTCCGTCTCGGCGGGAGGGACACTCGGGCGCTACGACGTCGGGAGCGTCCACCGCGCACCCGGCCAGAAAGCCTTCATGGCGCAGACCGTCGCCCATGACGAAGCATTCTTCAGGACGTTCCGGCTGCACCTGCTCGCGGGACGCCTGACAACATCCGCCCGCGCGACAGATGTCACACATACGAAAAACGGCAATCCGGACGTGCTGGCGCAGAACTTTGTCCTCAGCCGGGAAGCAACGCGCAAGCTCGGTTTTTCCTCGCCGCAGGCCGCTCTGGGACAGACCTTCATGTTTGGTGACAGCCATATCGCCGAGAAACGCACGATTGTCGGTGTCGTCGAGGACGTCATTCTCAATTCAGGGCAGGACACGTTGCCTCCCTCAATCTACGAACTGGAAACAAGCCCGATCGAGCAGGGGATCATTGCGTTCCGGACCGCACCGGGTGCGATGCCCCGTGTTCTGAGCACACTGCGCAAGGCGTGGCCGACACTGGCGCCCGGCGTTCCGTTCGAGCCCCAGACCATGACCGAAATCATCGCTGAATCAACCCGGAGCGATATCGCACGCGGCCGTCTGTTCAGCATTGGCGCGGCCGTCGCCATCGCCATCGCCTGCCTCGGTCTGTACGGACTGGCGGCTTTCAATGCCGAACGCCGGATGCACGAAGTCGGCATCCGCAAGACACTGGGCGCCACGACCGCACAGATCATGCGTCTGCTGCTGGGGCAGTTCCTGCGCCCTGTCCTGTACGCCAGCCTGATCGCCTGGCCGGTGGCCTGGCTGTTCATGCGGAACTGGCTCACGGGCTTCGACAACCCGATCGCACTGACGCCTCTGTATTTCGTGCTCACCACGCTGCTCGCCGCACTGCTGTGTGCGCTGACAATCTTCGGCCGGACTTTCGGCCTCGCCCGGGCCGAACCCGCCCGTGCCCTTCGCGCGGAGTGATCGCCATGCTCTCCCGATACGTCTCTCCTGTTTTCACGGCGTTCTTTCGCCAGATGCGCCATCATCGGCTCTATACGGCCATCAACATCGCAGGACTGGCCCTTGGGCTTGCGACCTGCCTCACCTTTGGGCTGATCGTCCGCTACGAATTCACGTTCGACCGGTGGCTGACAAGCGCAGGCGACATTTACCGGCTAGACGCCGTCAATGCATCCGGCGGGAAACCAGCGGAAATCGCGGATGCCCCGTTCCGGGTTTACGACGTGCTCCGGGCAGCCTTCCCCGAAATTACGCATGCCACGCGCATCCGCCCCGACAATATTTCCATTATCACACCGGACGATATCCACGCGTCCAACGCGCTCTATGTGGATCCCGATTTCTTCGCGACGCTGCCCTACCCCCTCATCCGCGGCAATGCGGCTTCCGCGTTCTCGGCACCAAACAGCATCGTCCTTTCGCAGGAACGGGCGCTGGCCTATTTTCATACGATCGACGTGATCGGGCGCAGACTGACCGTCGATCACGACGGGCGCAAGGCCGACCTCACCGTCACCGGTGTTCTCGGCCCGGTCCCGGGCAATACGACACTCAGACCCGACATGCTGATCCCGATCGACAGTGCGATGCTGGCCTCCCCGGCCTTCATGCAGTGGGGGATCGAGGGCGGATATCTCTTCTTTCGTCTCCGCAGTCCCTCCGACGCCAGACTCATGCAGAATGCGATGGTGCAGTTTTCCAACGACCATGTGCCTACGCAGGTGCGGCAGAACGGGGAATTACGGGACTGGCGGGTCCGCGAACTGCCGTCCCTGCATTTTCTTGACGGAACGCTGGGCGCGTCGGACGCCAGCCGCACCGGCGTCATCATGCTGGGGCTCATCGGCGTTCTGGCGCTCCTCTCCGCCCTTATCAACACGATCAACCTGTCTACCGCCCGTGGTCTGCTCCGCGCCCGCGAAGTGGCGATGCGCAAGACGCTGGGTGCCACACGATGCGATCTGATCGTCCAGTTCATGGGCGAAGCGATGCTGCTTGTCCTGTGCGCAGCCATCCCGGCCCTGGCCCTGCTTGAAATCGCCATTCCGACGGTCAACGCGCTGGGCGGCTGGGATATCGTCATTCCCTATGGTCTTGTGCTGCCGGCACTCCTGGCGCTGACGGTCCTCGTGGGCCTGATGGCGGGCGCCTATCCGGCGCTATGGCTTTCGTCCTACCAGCCCGCAAGAGTGCTTGCGGCCTCGCGCATGGCGACGATGGGCCGCCTTGGCGCCATCGTCCGTCTCGGACTTGTGGTCGTTCAGTTCGGCTTTGCGATCGGGCTGAGTGCCTCAAGCGTGGTAATCCTGCGCCAGTCCGTTTTCGTGCGGGACATGAACCGCGGGTTCGAAAGCAGCGGGCTGGCCTTCATTCCGTTCATCGACAATGTCGGCCCCTCGGCCACACAACTGTCGCTCATGGATGCTTTCCGCAGCATTCCGGGTGTGACGACGGTGTCCTATTTCTACACGATGCCGGGTAATTACGGCTTCTTCGCAGGTGATTATTTTTCACCCGCAACCATGCCGGATCACCGCCCGCGGCTCGAATGGCAGGATATCGGACGCGACTACTTTCAGCTCTTCGGAATGCACCTGATAGCGGGGCGTCTGTTCGACGACGCCCATGGCGAAGACGACCAGCAGAAAGGAAGCGGCATCCATTCAGCCATCATCGACGTCAGTTCCGCACGCGCACTGGGCTACACAACGCCAGAAGCCGCGTTGGGCCAGACGATCCGCAAGAATACTGATCGTGCGTCATGGCGCATCATCGGCGTGGTGAATGATATCCGCCTGAAATCGGCACGCGAACAGAGCGTTCCCCATGTTTATTTCTACACGTCCTCCCCGTACCGTTTCACAAGCGCCGGCATCCGCTTTGAAAACCGTTCGAAACAGGACGTCAAAACCGCTCTTCAGGCGATCTGGCGGCAAAGAGCACCTGGTCTCGCATTTAACGCCGTTCTGGCCACCGATCTGCTGTCCGGTGACTATCGTGACGACGAACGGCGCGGCGAGCTTCTGGCCATCGGCGCGGGTGTTGCCATCTTCATCGCGGTGATGGGCATGTACGCGCTCGCCTCCTTCACCGTCGCCCGCCGCATGCTTGAAGTCGGAATCCGCAAGACGCTGGGCGCCACGACCGGCCGCGTTCTGGCTCTGCTGATGGGACAGTTTCTCAGACCGGTCGTGGGGGCGGGGCTGATCGGCTGTGCCCTGGCATGGATGGCGATGCGGAACTGGCTGTCCGGCTTCGACGCGCGCATCGCCCTCTCCCCCCTTTATTTCGCCTCGGTTTTCGCGGCGGCACTGCTTGTGGCCGCCCTGACCGTCCTGTTCCAGACCTTGCGCGTCGCCCGGGCCGAGCCTGCCCGTGCCCTGCGCGCAGAGTGACCGTCATGCTCTTCACCATCCTGCGCAGCATCCTCCGTCAGGCCCGTCGTCAGCCGCTGTATCTGGCGCTCAACGTCCTCGGGCTGGGGCTCGGCATGGCGGTCTGCCTCGTGCTGACCCTTCAGGTCCGTTACGAATACAGCTTCAACGCGACCATTCCCGACGCGGCGCATGTCCTGCGACTGGACTCCCATCTCATGTTCCCGGGAAGCGCACCGCAGGAATATGCCGATGTCCCGTTCATCGCCTTTCCGTTCCTGCGCACCGATTTCCCGCAGATCGTCGATGCGACGCGCTACGAAACGGAAGACTACCAGCTCCATACCGGCAACAGAAGCATCTCCGCCGACGCCGCCATGGTGGACCCGTCCTTTTTCAACGTCATCGCCCTCCCGCTTGAGCACGGCGACGCGCGTTCAGCCCTGAGCAGGCCCGACGCCATCGTCCTCTCCGCCGAGACGGCACAGGCCCTGTTTGGCACGACGGACGTACTGGGTCGCACGATCACAACCGATCATGAAGGGCACCGCAGCAGTCAGACGGTTACAGGCGTACTGGCCCGTGCCACAGGTCCGGTCACGATCGCCCTGGACGCCATCACGCCCTTCCTGTCCGATGAAATGCAGAAACCACAGTTCACACGCTGGGGTTCAAGCTCGGGCAATATCTTCCTACGCGTGCGGAACGAAGCCGACCGTACCGCCATCGCAAGAAACCTGACTCGCTTCGTGATCGATCATGCTTCCGGTACAGCGAATGATGACAGCAGCGAGGGTGTCCACCCCGAGCGGCGTTTCGCCCTCTCCCTCGTCAGCCTGCGCGAGACGCATTTCAATGACCTGCATGTCGTCGGGGGCGATGACGCGACCGATCGCTCGGTGGTGAATATTCTCGCACTGATCGGCGCGATTGCGCTTCTCCTTGCTGTGCTTAACGCCATCAATCTTGCCACGGCCCGCTCTGGCCTTCGGGCGCGGGAAGTCGCCATCCGCAAGACGCTCGGCGCCACGCGAAAGACGCTGTTTGTCCAGTTCGTCGGCGAAGCGATCGCCAGTACCGCCATTGGCGGCGCACTTGCGCTTGCGCTGTGCGAGATCGCCCTGCCCTTCACGGCCGCTCTGACCGGCACGACCCTGCACATGGATTACGGCTTCACGCTGCCCTTCCTCCTCGGGGCCGTGCTGCTGACGGGGCTTACCTGCGGGATCTACCCCGCGCTCGTCCTATCTTCCTATCAGCCCGCGCATGTTCTGGCGGCTACGCGCATGCCGTCTGGCGGACGCGGGGCAACGCGCCTACGGAACGGTCTTGTCATCGTGCAGTTCGCCTTCGCAGTGGCTTTCGCCATCTGCACACTGGTGGTGAACCGGCAGGCCCATTTCATGCAGTCACAGGATCTGGGGTTCACGCGTGACGGCATTCTGATCAGCTCCGATATCATGACGAGCGACATCGGAAAGCAGCGGGCAATTCTCGAAGCCCTGCGCCATACGTCGGGTGTCGTCTCGGCGTCGCTGTCCGAACTGACCCCGCATATCGACAACCGCCACCGCTTCAACGTGACGCCGGTTGGCCCGCATCACGAAGACATTCATGTCCTTGGCGATACGGTCGTCGGAGACTACGCCACGACCTATCGACCCCGCATGCTCGCGGGTCGCTGGTTCGACAGCAGCCATGGCGAAGACGACAGCCCCGGTGATAACGGATTCTACCAGACGCCCGGAAAGACCTGGAACGTCGTCCTCAACCGCACGGCGTTGTCCCGCCTCGGGTTTTCTTCCCCCGAAAGCGCCATAGGCACGCCCCTCAAAAGCGGACACACCACGCTGCGGGTCATCGGCGTCATGGAAGACATGCGCTTCGTCTCCGCCCGCGATGACGTCTCGCCGCAGATTACGTTCAATTCAACCGCCGCCCTCGATTATCCCCATGCGTCGGTCCGTTTCTCGGGTGTGCCCGAAAACATCATGAAAACGCGCCTCAAATCGGCCTGGGACCCGGTCTTTCCTGATGATCCGACCAGTTTCCGCACGGTGCAGGACCGTATGTCCACGTTCTACATCACGGAGCAGCGCCGGGGATGGATGTTCTCCATCGCATCCGGCATCGCGATCTTCATCGCCTGTCTGGGCCTGTACGGTCTGGCCTCCTTCACGGCCCTGCGGCGGACCCATGAAGTCGGAATCCGCAAGGCGCTTGGGGCCACGACGCACAACGTGCTGACCCTCATGCTCGGTGATTTCCTGCGCCCCGTCCTGTTGGCCTGCATCATGGCGGCCTTTCCGGCGCTGTTCATGATGCGCTCCTGGCTGTCCGGTTTCCATCAGCGCATCGCGCTTTCCTGGCTTGATTTCGCAGCCGTCGTCCTCGTGACCCTGCTTATCGCCGCCCTCACCGTCCTCGGACAGACCCTGCGCCTCGCCCGGGCCGAACCGGCCCGCGCGCTCAGAGCGGAGTAAACGCCATGCTTTCCCATATCGCCCTCGTTTTCTGGCGCGGCATTCTCCAGCGCCGCCTGTTCACGACCCTGAACGTGCTGGGCATGGCGCTCGGCATGGCGACGTTCCTGACGCTTGCGCTGATCGTACGTTACGAATTCACCTTCGATCGCTGGATCCCCGATGCCGGGCACATCTACCGGCTGGATGCCTTCTCCGACGAGGAAGCCTCGGTCTCCAGCATCCGGCTGATCGATGCGCTCCGCGCAGAGCATCCGGACTGGAACGCGACCGCGATCCTGCGCGGCTTCTCCGGAGCAACCGTCCGCATCAATGACAACGCCTGGGACGTTTTCATCGCCCGGACCGATGTCCATCTGTTCGACGTATTCGCGCTCCCGCTGGCGGAAGGCGATCCGCGCACGGCCCTTGTGCCGGACGGCGTGGTGCTGACACGAACGCAGGCGCGGCGCTTCTTTGGGCAGGATCATAATGTTCTGGGGAAGACGCTGGACATCACGCAGAAGGGCCGGACCGAACGGCTCCATGTCACCGGCGTCCTGAAGGACCTGCCGCCGAACACTACGCCACAATTCGATCTTCTCGTCCCAACCTCCGCCTCCGAAATGCAGGCCGGGTCCTCGTGGGAAATGAGCGCGGCCGAGACCTGGGTGCGGGTTTCACCAGCCATTGCGTCCCAACTGCCCGATCTTCTCAGTGGTATCGTACAGCGTCACGCCACCGGACTGTTATCCGACGACGCCAAGGCGTTCAAAATTCGCGCACGGCCCCTCACGACGCTCCATTTTTTCGACGCGACCATTGGCTGGGGCGGAGCGGATGAACGCCTGCCGATCATTCTCGGTGTCGTCGGGCTGCTCGCACTCGGGGCGGGGCTGGTCAATTTCGTCACGCTCTCCACGGCCCTTGCCGCAACCCGCGCGCGGGAAGTCGCAATGCGCAAGGTGCTGGGGGCCACCGTCCTGACACTCGGACTGTCTTTCACGGCGGAGGCCATCGGCCTGGCCCTGATCGCGGCCGTCATCGCGCTCGTCCTGACCGAACTGACACTCCCCTGGATCAGCACATTAAGCGGCTGGCCGGTCGGCCTCGATTTCGGTTTCGCGCTGCCCCTGCTGCTGGCTTCCGCCATCATCGGCGGGGCCTGCGCGGGCGCCTATCCGTCCTGGATGCTCTCACGCTTCCGCCCGGCGGCCGTGCTCGCCTCGGCCCGGATGCCGGGAAGCGGGCGTCTTGGCAGCCGTCTGCGGGAGGGGCTGACCGTCGCTCAATTCGCCTTCGCCGTGACGTTAACGATCTGCACGCTGGTCATCTGGCGCCAGACCCATCTGCTCCAGACGATGGATCGCGGCTTTCACCAGTCCGGCCTCCTGATGGCCTATCTGCCGAACGAACAGGCTGAGCGCCTGCGCCAGCAACGCCTGAGCGATCTCGTCCGTGGCCTGCCCGGCGTCACCGGCGTCACGGTTGCGGACGACGCACCCGGCGGCGGGAGAGCGGGCATAACATTCGATACGACCCGTCCGGGACGTTCAGACCCACCGCCTCTGCTGGCCGTAGTCGCGATGCAGCCCTCCACGCTGCCTGTCTGGGGCGCGCATCTCCTCGCCGGTCGCCTGTTCGACACGAGCCACGATTATGACAGCCGCGCAATGCCGGTCGCACCCTTCGACAGCTTTCTGGCCGGACAGAGCTGGACATTCGGCACCCACAACGTCGTCCTCAACGAGTCCGCCATCCGCGCGCTCGGCTTTACGAACGCCGCCAGTGCCATCGGAGCGCCCATCACACTGCACGGCAAGGACGTCCAGACGGTCATTGGTGTCGTCGCTGACATGCGGTTCAAAAACAGCCGCGCCAGTGTCACGCCCGCACTGTATTACGCCGTGTCCGGCCCGATCGGTTACGGTGTACTCTCCATCCGCTTCGACCACGCTCCCGAAAATGCCGTCCGGACTGCGATCGCCACGGTGTGGAAGCAGGTCTATCCAGAAAGCGCGCTGAATCTGCGCAGTGTCGGCGACATCATCGACAACGACACCCGGCCGGAAAAACAGCGCGGAACGCTGATGATCGTCGCGTCCTTCGTGACGCTGTCGATTTCCTGCATCGGTCTGTACGGCATTGCCGTGTTCAACGTGCGCCGCCGCCTGTTCGAGATCGGCGTCCGCAAGGTGCTGGGCGCAACGGCGGAACAGGTCACACGGCTTCTGGTGCTGCAATTCCTGCGCCCCGTCCTGATCGCAAACCTCATCGCCTGGCCGGTCGCCTGGTGGGTGATGCGGGGCTGGCTGTCCGGGTTTGACCGACGCATCAGCCTCTCCCCGCTCTATTTCGCCCTGACCGCGCTGATCGTGCTGACGCTCGCCACACTCACCACCCTGCTCCAGATCCGCCGCGGCGCCCGAAGCGCCCCCGCCATCGCTCTCAGCTCCCAGTAAGTCCCCCGCTTCTTCCGGACCCGATACGCCCATGACCCACCGTAAAGCCCTCCTTCTCGCCCTGCTGGCCTCGGTCCCTGCTCTTCTGCCCGCTCCGGCGGAAGCCCTGACACTTCAGGAGGCGCTGGCGCTGGCCTATCGCAGCAATCCGACATTGCGGGGGGAACAGGCCAACCAGCGCGCCGTCACCGAGAATTCGGCGCAGGCCCGATCCGGCTGGCGACCGACCGTTCAGGTCAACATGGACGCCTCCTATCAGCAGGGGCCTTACACGAGTGCCTTCGCGCTGGGGTCCTATACGTCCAATTCCGCTGAAGGATATGTTTCGGCGAAACAGACGCTCTATTCGTTCGGACATGTTGCCAATCAGGTGCGCGCGGCGGATGCGCGCTCGCGGGCAGAGCTGCACCAGTTGCGACTGACCGAGGCGCAGGTCTTCACCGGTGTGGTAACGGCCTATATGAACGTGTTGCGAGACCGGAACATTCTCGACGTGCGGCGGGCCGATCTGGATATGCTCACCCGTCAGGTACAGCTCACAACCTCCCGCTACACTCTCGGCGGACAGCCCTCCGAACAGGTGACGCGCACGGATGTCGAACAGGCGGAAACCCGGCGTCGTTCGGCGGAAGTCGCCGTCACGCAGGCTCAAGCCACGCTCGCGGCCTCGGTCGCGCAGTTTCGCGCGGTCATCGGGACGGACCCGGACACCCTGACGATGCCTGAGGGGCTACCCGGCCTGCCCACCACACTGGATCAGGCGCTGAAAACCGCACTGGCGCTCAATCCGCAACTGATCCAGATGCAGGAAACCAAGAAAGCCACCGCCGCCGATATCGACACAGCACGCTCGCAATGGGGCCCTCAGATTCAGGTGCAGGGCACGTTCGGAACGATCGGTCCGGCCTCTCCGTTCCATGGCGACCAGTATGGCGAGCAGGTGACGGGCCTCGTCCAACTCGTGCAGCCGATCTATAATGGCGACCTGTACAACTCCCAGATCCGTCAGGCCCGCAACAAGGACGAACAGGCCCGCGAGAGCGTCGAACTCGCTCGGCGCACCGCGTTGCAGGACGTGGCGACCAACTGGCACGCGGTCGAAAACGGGTTACAGGCCATCCGCGCCGGGACGGCGGAAGTCCGCTCCGGCGAGACCTCCCTCAAGGGTTATCAGATCGAATATGGTTACGGCCTGCGTAGCACGACTGACGTGCTCTATGCCGATCAGAATTTGCGTTCGGCACAGGTGGAACTTGCAGGAAGCCGCCATGACACCATCGTCGCCGAAGCCACCCTCCTCGCCTCAATGGGCCGTCTGCAAGCCGAAGACCTGTTGCCCAACCTTCCGCATTATGACGCCGCCGCGAAGCTCCAGCGCGCACGCACGCGCGGTTGGGAGCCCCTTCAGGCGCCGATCTCCGCCATCGACAAAGCCGGCTGGTAAGGAAAAAACGATGTTCGCAGAGACCTTCCGAGCAACCTGGCGCACTCTTGCCGCCCAGAAACGCTATACGCTTCTCAATCTGGCGGGTCTGGCGCTCGGCATCGCCGTGTTCCTCACGATGGCGCTGATCGTACGGTACGAAACCAGTTATGATTCCAGCGTTCCCAACGTCTCGCATCTCTATGCCGTGGACGAAGCCTTCCGCCCGGCCGGACACGCACCGGCCGACAGCGATTTCATCAGCTTCGTGCCTTTCCCGTTCCTGAAGCAGGATTTTCCCGAAATCAGCAGCGCCATAAGGGTTCTACAAGAAACGCTCGTAGTGCGGGGTGGGACGATCCTCGCGCAGGAAAAGGTGACGATGACGGACCCGGAATTCTTTTCCGTCTTCGCACTGCCCCTGCTCGCCGGAGACCGCACAACCGCACTGGATGGCCCCGGGAAGGTCGTGATTTCAGCCGATATGGCGCGAAAATACTTTGGAACCGAACAGGCGCTGGGCAAGCGGCTGCGCATCGATAATGGCCAGACGGACGCGATCGTGACTGGTATTCTCGCCCCCCAGCCACCGAACCAGACGATGAAATTCGATCTGATCGAAGTTATTCCGACGAACTGGCTCTCCCGCTACGCCTTTACGAACTGGGGGTCACTCTGGGGCACGATCTGGCTCCGTATTGATGACCCGCGCGCCATCCCGCGCATCCGCGCCGGTCTCGCGCACTATCCCTACACCCATCCCGGAAACTGGACGAAGGCTCTACTTGAGGAAATGTTCGGGACCGGCGGACTGAACCTGCTGCCGCTGAAAGATTTTCATTTTCATGCGGCGGCCATCGGGGAAGGCGGCAACAGCCAGGCTCTCATCCGCATTCTGGGTCTGATCGGACTAGCTGGTCTGGCCACAGCCATTATCAACTATGTCAATCTGGCCACGGCACGCTCGGCCTTGCGTGCGCGTGAAGTGGCGGTGCGCAAGGTTCTGGGCGCGACACGTCCGCGCCTGATCGCGCAGTTCATGAGCGAAGCCTATCTGATGGTCATGATCGCTGCCGCTCTGGGTACGGCTCTGACGGAGCTCGCCCTGCGCTGGGTCAATCTCTGGGGCGGCTGGAGCCTGTCGATGGACTGGGGATTTGTCCTGTCGGTTGATGGGCTGGTCGTGCTGGGTGCCGGAACACTGGCAGGCTTCTATCCCGCTCTGGTCATTTCTGGCTTTCGTCCGGCTGCGGTTCTCGCCGCCAGCAAAACCCCCGCGGGCGGGCGGATCGAGAGCGGACTGCGCTCCCTTCTGGTCGTGCTGCAGTTCAGCTTCGCCATGACACTCGCAATCTGCAGTCTCGTCATGAGTCTTCAGGCGCGTCATGTCCGGACACTGGATCGTGGCATGACGCAGGACGGGCTGATCGTCATCCCCGCACTCGATGATTCCTCCCTCCTCAGTCGCCAGCGCGACATCATGGCGCGTCTGGCCCAGGTGCCGGGTGTGCGGATCGCAACGCGGTCAGACATTTATCCCTATAACGCCGTCAACAACGAAGACTGGCTACGCGTTGGCCATCCCGAAAAGCACTCGATGAACTGGGGACGCGCAACCGAAGGGTATTTCGACGCGATCGGCGCGCATCTTCTCGCGGGGCGGTTTTTCGATCCCCATCATGGGCAGGATTATCCCGCCAACCCGTTCACCGCCGGCAACGGCACCAGCGTCATCCTGACGCGCCTCGCCGCCGAACGCTTCGGGTTTGCGTCTCCGCAGACTGCCATCGGAAAAGATATTCAGGAATCAGGCGCGCCTCAGACCTATCATGTCATCGGCGTCATCGACGATATCCGGATCCATTCGGCAAATGCCCCCATGAAACCGCTGCTGTTCACAGGGGCCTCTGGCTCGTTCCCCTATATCGGCGGCCTGATCCGCTATAACGGCGCGTCCGCGCAGATCGAAATGGAGCGCTTGGCAGAAGCCTGGGCCGAAGTCGCACCGGACGTTGCTTTCTCTGCCCGGACAGCGTCAGACATTTTCGCCGAGGACTATCGTGCAGATGAAAGCCACGGCGCACTCTTCGGTATCGGCTCGACGATCGCTATCGCAATTGCCTGTCTGGGCCTTTACGGCCTCTCGGCGTTCAATGTCTCAAGACGACGTCAGGAAATCGGCATCCGCAAGGTCCTCGGTGCAGGAACGCGGGACGTGTTGTGGCTTCTCCTCACACAGTTTCTCCGTCCGGTCGCTTTCGCCAGCCTGATCGCATGGCCCGTCGCCTGGGGCCTCATGCGGCTCTGGCTGTCCACATTCGATGACCGGATCAGTCTGACGCCCCTGCCCTTCCTCGCCGTTACGGCCGCGGCCATCTTCATCGCCGTCCTGACGATCATCACCCAGACCCGGCGCATCGCAACCCTGCCCCCCGCCACTGCCCTGCGCCAAAACGGATAACAGGCCGCACAGACAGCTCCCTCACGAAACCCAACCATGAATTAAATTCATAGAACAATGAAATAAAATCATTTTTGCTCACTGAACCTCTCGGGCATAACAGCATCCAACGCGTCTCAACATAACCGGCCTGAAAACTGCCGATTGGAAGCTGCACACACGTAAAATTCTCTACAGATCCCATCATGATCTGGAGAATTTCTGCCCGAGCAAGGTGAAACAGGAATGTCTGCCGAATTTACGTTCTCTATCAAAAAAACCCGGTTTGACGAAGACTATACGCCTTCGGACGACACACGCCTGACAACCAATTTCGCCAATCTGGCCAGAGGTGAACACCGGCGAGAAAACCTGCAGAGAGTTCTGCAGATGATCGATAACCGCTTCAATTCCCTCGCGCATTGGGACAACCCCAAGGCAGATCGCTATTCCATTGAGCTTGAAATCATTTCCATCGAAATGAACATCAATGCTGATGCAAAGCGTGACGTCTTTCCGCTCATTGAAATTCTCAACACGACCATTGTCGACAAGGTTAAAAACGAGCGGATCCCGGGCCTCTCGGGAAACAGTTTTTCGTCCTATGTTCGCGATTATGATTTCAGCGTCCTGCTTCTGAAACACAATCAGGGCCGTTCAGAGTTTCAGGTTCCCGAGCATTACGGGGATCTGCATGGCAATCTGTTCAAGGCGGCGATCCATTCGGCTGACTACAAAGCCCTGTTTGGCAAGGCACCCGTCATCTGCCTGAGCGTTTCCAGCAACAGAACCTATCACCGAACCGAAAACCATCACCCGGTTCTGGGGACCGAATACGAACAGCGCGAATTTTCCCTGACCGATCAGTATTTCGGGAAAATGGGCATGAAAGTCCGGTATTTCATGCCCGCTTTTGCCACCGCGCCGCTGGCATTCTATTTCATCGGGGACCTTCTGTCAGACTATTCCGATCTGGAACTGATCAGCACGATCAGCACGATGGAATCCTTCCAGAAAATCTACCGGCCGGAAATCTACAATGCCAATTCCCCGGCATCCGACTGCTATCAGCCCACCCTGAAGCATCAGGATTATTCGCTGACCCGCATCGTTTACGATCGTGAGGAGCGCAGCAGGCTGGCCGTTGAACAGGGCGTGTTCACGGAAGAACGCTTCATCAAGCCGTATCAGGACATTCTGGGACAGTGGTCTGCCCAGTTTCCCGCCTGATCCATCAAAGACACCAAGGCCGTAATCATCATGAAAACACTTCTCCCGACCTCGACCGCTGGCAGCCTGCCGAAACCGTCATGGCTCGCGAAGCCGGAAACCCTCTGGTCCCCCTGGAAACTTCAGGGTGACGAGCTGGTCGAAGGCAAGCAGGACGCCCTGCGCCTGACGCTGGATAACCAGAACCGTGCCGGCATTGATATTGTCAGCGACGGCGAACAGACGCGCCAGCATTTCGTCACGACATTCATCGAACATCTGAGCGGCGTCGATTTCGAGAACCGCCAGACGGTCAAGATCCGCAACCGTTACGACGCCAGCGTGCCGTCCGTCGTGGGTGCCGTGTCGCGCGAAAAGCCCGTCTTCGTCGAAGACGCCAAGTTCCTGCGCAAGCTCACGGACAAGCCGATCAAATGGGCCCTCCCCGGCCCCATGACCATGATCGATACGCTGCATGACGCCCATTACAAGAGCCGTGAAAAGCTGGCCTGGGAGTTCGCCCGCATCCTGAACCAGGAAGCCCGTGAACTTGAAGCGGCTGGCGTGGACATCATCCAGTTCGATGAACCTGCCTTCAACGTTTTCTTCGACGAAGTGAATGACTGGGGCATTGCAACGCTGGAAAAGGCCATTGAAGGCCTGAAATGCGAAACCGCCGTCCATATCTGCTACGGCTATGGCATCAAGGCGAATATCGACTGGAAGAACACTCTGGGCTCGGAGTGGAGACAGTACGAGGAGATTTTCCCCAAGCTGCAGCGGTCGAACATCGATCTGATCTCGCTGGAATGCCAGAATTCGCGCGTTCCGATGGATCTCATCGAACTTATCCGCGGCAAGAAGGTGATGGTCGGCGCCATCGACGTAGCCACCAGCACCGTTGAAACACCAGAAGACGTCGCCAACACGCTGCGAAAGGCCCTTCAGTTCGTCGATGCGGACAAGCTGTATCCGTCGACCAACTGCGGAATGACCCCGCTGTCCCGCCAGGTCGCAACGGGAAAGCTAAACGCCCTGAGCGCAGGTGCTGCAATCGTTCGGAAAGAACTTCTGGGCTGACCTGTCTGACGGAGTGGAGGTCGGCATAGCGGCCTCCACTCCACGTCCTGTTTTACGGGATCAGAACGTCCTGATCCCCGGGACTGGCCGCAAATTTTATGAAATTGGTGAGATACTGGACGTCCTCGTCCGTTTCGCGCCGTCCCAGAAAAATCTGCTTTGCAATGCCATGTTTGCCAATCCTGATGGCATGCAGATCAAAGCGTGTGGCGTATTCCTCCACCAGCCATCGGGGAAGAACCGCCACACCCCGGCCATGCGCCACCATGACCAGCATGATATCCGTCGTTTCGATCTGCTTCTGCTGGCGCGGCGCAATCCCGGCGGGCTGTAGAAACTGCGTGTAAATATCCAGTCGTTCCGTCGGCACCGGGTAAGTGATGAGGGTCTCATCCGCCAGTTGCTCAGGTGTGACACATTGAACATCGCGCAATCTGTGGCCGCTTCCGACAACAAGAACGAGTTCATAGTCAAAGACGGGTGTGAACTTCAGTTCCGGCTTGTAGAGCGGATCAGGCGTTACGAGGATATCAATCTCGTTACCCAACAGCGCCCCAATCCCTCCGAACTGGAATTTCTGCCTGACATCCACATCGACTTTCGGCCAGCGTTCCAGATACGGCGAGACGACGTTGAGCAGCCATTGATAACACGGATGGCACTCCATCCCGATCCTCAGCGTACCGCGCTCTCCATTGGCAAACTGCTCCAGACGCTCTTCAGCCAGAGAAAACTGTGGCAGAAGCCGGTTCGCAAGCGAAAGCAGCCACTGCCCCGCCTGCGTCAGAACCAGCGACCGTCCCTCCCGACGCCAGATCTTCACGCCAAGTTGGATTTCGATCTTGCGAACCGCATGGCTCAGAGCAGGCTGGGTCAGGTTCAGTCGCGCCGCAGCAGCCGTCAGCGACCCCTCCCGGGCGACTTCCTGAATGATGGTCAGATGATTACGTTCGAGAATGGCCATACCCTGTCAGTCATATGCACAAAACTCATATGCCGACAGGGAAATGTTCTTCCTGAAGCCCTGCGCCTAGTAGAATTTGAGCGTGTCGGCCTGAAGCCACGCGGTCGTTCCCGGAGCACAGGAAAGACCGATCTCCAGATCGGTGATGTCCCGGCCTGTCCAGCCCCTGTGATGCGGATTGTCCACGCTGGTCAGACTGATGAACGGAACCCGGATCGTCTGCCAGTGCCCAGACAGCGGCAGGGATGCGCTCCAAGACGCTCCGACCGTTCCATTGGCCGTCATGCGCGCATCGCAGGATGATCCCCGCACCTCAACGGAAATCCCATGATAGGCCGAGACATCCACGGGCAGGATCGCGCCCGTCGAAAGCGGCACGGAGACACCCGCATAAGGCGTCTTCTGCTGTGCCATGGTCGCCGTCATGAACAGCACATGCCCTTTGCCCGCCTCGCGCGGCATGACTCCGGAGACCTCGACCGTGCGGTCCGGTCCGCGATCCATCGTGTCGGTCCGCAGCGTATCCAACGAGGACCGCCCATCCGTCCGCTCAAAATCATCCACAAGTTTCGCGGCAGGCACCGGCGCAGGCCATCCGGGCCGCCCGTCGGCAGGCAGAGATTCAAGCCCGTAGAGCGGCTTTCCATCCACCATGGTCATTGCCACATGATGAATGTCGGAAATCGTCTCCCAGGGCCGTCCATCAAAAACCGTGATATCCGCCCGCAGACCCGGTGCGATAACACCGCGGTCCTTGTCCTGTCCGATCAGGACCGCACTGGAATGCGTCGCAGCCGTAAGGGCCTGCGCCGGCGTCAGACCGGCACGGACCAGAAGTTCAAGTTCATGAAGCGTTGAAAGACCATGCGGCGTCGCAGGCATCCCCGCGTCCGTTCCCACACCGATGACGACGCCCGCGCGGAAGAGCTTGCGGACATTGCGCAGTGCATTGTCGAACAGGACGCTGTTCGCAACGACCTTATGGTCGGAAGAATGAACCCATTTGTCCGGATCGAAAACCGAAAGTGTCGGGATTTCACCCATCCCGCTCTCCCGGATAACGCCGACTTCGTCCTCGGTCAGCACCCGGTCCTGAAGACCATGCGCCAGCGAATCAACCTTTGCCCGCGCCGCAATCAGCCCCCGTTCGACGGTCAGGGTATGGGTCATGACCTTGAGACCCTTGACATGGGCCTCCGCCACGGCCGCCGCCAGCGTGGCTTCGTTCATGCTGGTGTTGTCGGGCATGCGGTTATAGCGCCAGCCATCCGAGAAAATCTTGATCAGGTCCGGATGATACGCCACCACCGCGTCAATCGCGGCTTTCGCGCTGTCCGGAGAACTGATCCAGCGTGTCGTGTTCTGGTCCGCCCAGTCCGCACCATGGCCGCCCGGCGTGCTGATCCGGGCCGCAAAATTGACATGCGGCGCATAGAGCTTCGTCAGCCAAGCCCGCAAGGGCGCATAGGCTTCCGGCGCTTCGTTAAAATCGCTGACCGTCGTCACACCCGAACGCAGATAGGCGGCGGCGATGGACGGAAAATCAGTGGGCTCACCCGCCACGGTCCAGTGCGTGTGAAGATCGAAAAGTCCCGGTGTGACAGCCATGCCGTGCACATCAATGACATGCGCATCGGAAGGAATGGCGATGTCCTTTCCAACCTCCGCAATTCTGCCATCACGGATCACAATGGTCTTCCGCGCCGCCGGAGCGCCCGTGCCGTCAAAAACGACACCGCCGACGATGGCGGTCGTCTCCGCCATCGCCGCCGGAACAGCAGCGCACAGAAACGCTGCTCCAAGGCTCGCGGTCATCAGGGTTCGTTTCATCATCTGCGTCTTTCAGTCCTCGGCGTTCAGTCTGGCTCGGAAATGGCCGGTTTCAGATTGGGGCATCTTCCGAAAGCCACCCTCCTTCGCCCCCGCCGATGGGTGTTCCGGGCGGAATATTGGCGGCTGGCCGCGTTGTTTTTAATGCCTCACGCCCCAGACGCGCCTGATCATGCAGCAGGACACTCATTTCCTGACACCAGACCGCTTCATCCCCCTGCCCTTTGAACGCCGCCAAACTCCCGGCCACCTGCCGAATAGCCCCGGAAAGAGCCAGCGCAACATCCGGCGAGGTATGCGGATCGTCGCGCGTCTGGGCCATGCTGAGAATGGTCCGATAGGCAATCCGCCGCTCCAGAGCCGTCTGATGCCGGGACGCGACATCAGCCGTCAGCCTGTTCAGCAGATCGTCAAGGCCGGGCAGCGCAGGATCGCGGGCATGCTGCAGAACCATCCGCTCCAGACGGCCCGGCCCGAGCAGGGAATGCAGCGTGATCTCGGCCGCCGTCTCCGCCGCATTGAGCGGATCAAAAGTGGAAGACCCGGCCATCCGGAAGACTTCGGTATCGTATTGCGGATCAGCATTGCCATTCACACCAGACGACAGCATGAGCGTCAGCGCGGGCGAAACGCTCAACACCTTCGGAGACAGCGTCTCTAGCAGGACATCCATCGCCGCATGCTGCCGCTTCGCATCAACCGAGACCGGCAGCGGACTCTGTCCGTCAACAACGGCATAGCGGTAATCCAGCCCACCGATCAGCTTGCCGACAGCCTCGACGTCATAACGATGCACCAGCCAGAGCGGAACGAATTTGCGACGCAGGTCAGACAGCCGCTCTCCCGGATGCAGGACATGAGGCCCAAAATGCGACAGCGCGATCTCACGCACCTTCAGCATCTGCCGCAGATCGTCCGGCGTATCGCCGCCATCCGTCCACATATTGTTGCCCGCGAGTGCGGAATCGCTGTCCCGGCCGTCGATATCGGTGCCGAAACGCATGCCCTGCGCCTCGATCGCTTTGGCCTTGAGCGCCGCGGCCTTCTCCGGATCCTCGCCAGGCTTCGGCTGACCGTACAACCAGTCGATGGCATAGCGGTCCCAGGAGCCGACACCCTTCGCATAGGCATCGGAAAAATCGAGCTTATCGCCCGTTATCCCAATCCGGGGGCCGGGATAATCCATGACGGAGGCACGGTCCTGCGTGCTGGCATAAAAATTATGCACAAGGCCAAGCGTATGACCCACCTCGTGAACGCCAAGCTGCCGCAGCCGGTCCAGCGAAATCCGGACGGGATCATCGGCACGGCCGGTATTCTCGTCCTCAGTCCCCGCCAGCGCCTCGAAGATGATGATATCCTGCCGGAGCCGAAGCCCTTCCAGCACCACGTTTCCGCGCAGCACTTCGCCCGTCCGCGGATCAATCACACTGATCCCGTAGGAATAACTTCGGGTCTGACGTTCATTCCAGTTGACGATGTTATAGCGGATATCCTGCGGATCGACGCCCGGCGGCAGGATCTTCACCTGGAACGCGTCAATATACCCGGCCGCATCAAATGCCTTGTTCCACCAGGCGACCCCCTCGGCCAGAGCGCTCCGCACAGGCTCGGGCGCGGCATTGTCGATATAATAAACGATCGGCTTCACAACCCGCGAGCGCGCTGCGGACGGATCGGTTTTGACCAGCCGGAAACGGTTGGCATACTCGATCAGAACATTTTGTCCCAACGGTGCCCCGAAATCATAAACCGCCGTCCCATGACTGCCCGAGCGGATATCCAGCTTGCGCGGCACATATCCCGCCCCCGGAAGACGCACGAGCGAATGATGGACAATGAAGCTGATCTGATGCGGATCAGGGGAAAGCTGGCTGACTTCCTTTCCCGGACTGTCGGACGCGAACGTCAGAACGGATTCCGCCTCGATATTGTCGGGAAAAGCCTTGACGCTCGCTGAGTCCACCTGACTGAGGGCGGCAAGCTGATGAAATCCCTTCCCCCCGGCCTCGACCGTATCCGGCAGCTTCATCCCGCCGCCATTCAGCGTGTCGGCAATGGCCATCGTGTCATGGGTATAAAAAGGCGTGAGATCGACCACCGTATGGCCAGCCTGATCCACCGAAACGATATCCAGCATCGCAATCACGCTGAACGGAAAGCTCCGCTTGACCCCTTCCCGAACGTCCGCATCCCCCTGGGACAGGAATTTCGGATTTTCAAAAATCACCGCAACCCGCGAGCCGATCCGGCGAAAAGCCAGAATATGCGTCGGCCCGAGCATCCCGTGATCCAGCCGGATATTGGCCGACCCGATCCCTGTCCGCAGCGCACTGGCATAAAGATAGCGTCCATACAGCCCATCACTGTCCGGCGCGGGAAGCGAAACCAGTATTTTTCCGTTATGGGCATCGACACGAACAGCCAGCAGTGGCGCCTCTTTCGCCTCCTGACCAGACGCCGACACCCCGATCCCCAGACCCGCAGTCGCAATGGTGCTCACAAGAAGCAGAAAACGGAAATTTCGTGACGGGTGGAAAAATTTCAAAGGCAACATGAAGACTTCCTGCTTTCTCCGGGAAAGAGCGAAGAAGTTCAGGAGACCATTCCCGAACACAATCCGCCCTTTTCCGGAGGCGATAAACGGCCTGTTTTCAGAAATTCGCAGTAACGGCGACGCGGAAAACCCTTCCCAGATAATTGTAGAGGGACTCATTGGTCTGGGCATAGGCAGGCACGTTGTTTCCGTCAGGCCCGCTCCCGATCAGAACCGGTTTCGAATTGAGCATGTTGTTCATGACGAACGTCGCTCTGACAGGGTGGTTATAGGCCGTGAAATCATAAGCGATGGACGTATCGAAATAGACGGCACCCTTGATGTGGTTGTTGTTGATCGTCCGATGCTGCGGCGTCGAAACCGGGCAGTTCGTGGTGCACTGGACATAGTCGTTGCCATACACACCCGAGCTGAAACCACGCGCCACGAGATTGAATGTATAGTTGTCCACCTTATAGAAAGAGCTGATCCGGTAATTCCATTTCGGCGCGCTGTAATCGCCCGACAGACTACCGCCATTCACCCCGGCATAGTTGATCGGATAGACGTTGTTATCAACCGTATTGGAGATGTAGTGCGTGATTTCGCCATGGACCGAGAATGTCCCCGGCAGCTTCTTCCAGATCTTCGCAAGGCGGAACCTGTAGCTCGCCTCGATATCCAGCCCCCGCTCCTTCTGGCTGGCAAAGTTGAACGGTTGCAACAGAATGCTCTGCAACACGCCATTCGAATAATGGATGTTGTTGCACCAGGCCGTTCCGCCGGAATAGCAGAAATCAACAGCGTTCTGCCCGGTGACGGTCCCGATCGCATTGCTGATATTGATGCTGTAATAATCAACCGACGCCATAAAACCGGGCAGGAAACGCGGACTGAGAACCGTTCCTACCGTCCAGGTGTTAGAGGTTTCCGGTGAAAGACTGGTGTTGCCAGTCCGGATCTGCGTGAACGGCTGTGAACCCGGATCGGGCGAATTCGCCGGCAGAACCACGGTATTGTTCAGCGATGTTCCCGCAGCATAAAGCTCGTTCAGATTGGGCGCGCGGATATCATGGCTGTACGTCCCACGGAACTTGATGTCCTGAATAGGCGCATAAGTCGCACCCGTCTTCCAGGTCTCGACGCTTCCGGATGTGGAATAATCCGTATAACGCCCGGCACCATTGATATCGACGCCCTTCAGAACCGGCAGATCAAGCTCAACATAGCCTTCCTTGACGTTATAGGAGCCTTTGTTGGCCAGGAAGTTCCCGTACTGCCAGCCTGACTGATAGGCGGAGTTCACATAGCCCGACACCGACTCACGCCGCCAGTCGCCCCCCATGGCAATGGCTGCATTTCCGCCCGGCAGATGGAACATGTCCCCCCCGATATCGAAGGAGGCGACATGCTGCTGAAGCACCTGCTCACGCGCTGGCTGTCCCGTCTGACCACCATAAATGTAATTCAGCGCGGCGGCAGACGGCCCGCTCGTGCCAAGACGGTCAATCGGCACACAACCATTGCCGGGATTGCTGATGGTCGAACGGCACATGATCTGGCCATTATGCAGCACGGCATCCTGAGCCAGAGCCATCCGCGACACATTCCAGGTATTCTTCAGCCGAATATCATCAAGAGTCCGACCGTACTGGTAATACCAGTCCCAGTGCCAGTTATTCCCCGCAAACTTGAACTTCCCGTTCATCCCGCCGACATAACGAAACACCTGACGGCTCACATCGCTTCCCGGCACCGGAAAGCCCGCATTGCTCGTTCCCATATTGAACGAATTCAGACCGGCCGCAGCCATCTGGCTGGCGACCTGTGAATAATCGCGATTCAGATAGGCATTGTCGCGGTTGATCGTAACCCCGGTACTGGGCGTCTGCTGGTAATAGCTGCTCCCGATATACTTGTTCCAGGAAAACTGGCCGAAGATCTCGGTATGCTCGCTGATGTCGTAGGACGTGCGGTTAAAGACGCTGATGCGCTCCTCGCTCGGGGTCAGCGAGTTGGTCCCCACATGCCCTTTCAGCGTCTCCTCCGTATCCCCACCAATCATGTAAGGGCTCGAAGCCGCACTTCTCACACCATATTTAAGCTGCCCGGTCTGCCCCGGTGCTCCGAAATACGTTCCCGCAAGCGGCCCCGAACTGATCAGACCACCCGACGTATAGGTCGAGGGACCAAATCCTGACCCCACAAGCCGCTGTGGCTGACCATTGGTTGCCGTATAGGCCGGGTTGTTGATCTGGAAATATCCGCTGTCGTTCCAGGACCGATCAATCGTATCCACGCCGAACTGCTGGTAATACTGCGCATCCAGCAGCACATGGAGCTTCCCGTTCAGGAAAGTCTTTCCCATTGTTGCGTTGATCGTGTAATTCGGATCATCCGCATAAGTCGTAAAACCGGTATTGGCCGAGAGCTTCACGCCCGAGAACTTCTTGTTCAGAACAAAATTGACGACACCGCCCACCGCATCGGAACCATACTGCGCGGAAGCGCCGCCCGTCACAACTTCCACACGCTCAACAAGGTTCTGCGGAATGGTGTTGACGTCCACCAACCCCGTAATGGACGACGGCACAGACCGCTGACCATCAATCAGGATCAGTGTACGGTTGGCCCCCAGACCGCGAAGATTGACGGAGTTGATCCCAGCCAGCCCCGAAGACAGAAAGCCCGAACTGGTCGCAGATGTGCTCCCCTGTGTCACCGCAGGAAGCTGGTTCACCAGATCGGAGATATTTGCCGGAACCTGAGCAGCGATATCTTCATGCCCCAGTACTGTCACCGGCGTTGGAGAACTGAAGCCGTTACGGACAATATGGCTCCCCGTAACCGTCACCTGTTCCGCCGCGCTACTTTTGACAGACGTGACTTTCTGCAATTCCTTCTTTTTTGCAGAAGCCTTTCCGCTGGTTCCAGAAGCCGATCTGTGTTCGTATCCGGAACGTTCTGAAGAATTTTTTTTGACTTCTGCTGAAGGCGTTGCAGCATCTTTCACATCAGCCGCACACACAGCCGTCATCGGGAAAACACACAGGATCGACGTTGACAGAAGAGAGCGGGAAAAGCGACCCAGCGGAAACTCTGTTTGTGCCATTCTAAGACATCCTGTGTGGTATTATGAAAAAAACTTTTACGAAAGTTGCCTGATTGAAACAAGAAATTTGTCAGATATTCGCGCTTTGTATTATTTAGAACAGTACCAGAACGTCTTTTCCCACAGACTGCAGGTTTCCCAGACATTCTGGCAGATGCCTAAAAAAGGGCCTTAAAGCTGGAGGAGCAACTCGGTCAGCAGGTTCCATCTCATAGGGATGCTGGAGATTTCTATATATTCCTGAAGGGTGTGTGCCCCGTCTCCCACGATGCCGAGCGCATCAAGGGTCGGAACTCCCATTGCGGCCGAAAAATTGCCGTCCGAGCCCCCACCCGTAGACAGGTCAAAGAGTATCTGACCGTCCGCAATGGAAATAGCTTGCGCTTTTTCAACCAGCGCTGCGATCCCAGCGCTTTTCACATATCCGGGGCGGTTGATCTCGCCTTCGACAACGAAACTAACATCCGGATCAACCGCTTTGAGGCCTAGAATACGCTCATTCATTTCTATGCCAGTCGCGGCATCCGGAACACGCAGATCAACGACCGCAGACGCATGTTCCGCCACAACATTGGCGCCTGTGCCTCCGGAAATGAGACCAACATTGACAGTGATGCCCCGGCTTTCATCCGTCATGGCTTCAAGAGCCAGAATCTGATGAGCCAGTTCACGGATTGCACTGCGGCCTTCAGCATGCGCCCGACCGGAATGAGCGGGGCGGCCATGACATGACAGGAAGTACCGCCCAACGCCTTTTCGACCGCTCACGATGCCATTTCCCGGACGTCCCGGTTCCGTTACGAGCACATATCTGGCTTTGGAGGCTTCCTCTTCGATCAACTGACGGGATGACGGGCTGCCAATTTCCTCATCCGACACAAGCAACATTCGTATGGGCAAAGGCGACTGCCGTGACAGTCTGGCCAGCGCCCGGAACGCCAGAAGAACGCCCGCTTTCATGTCAGCAATACCCGGCCCGTACAGCCTGTCCCCTTCCTGTTTCCAAGGCAGATTATGGGCAAGAGTACCGATGGGATGGACGGTATCGATATGACTGAGCAGCAGAATACCTTTTTCATTCGACATCCGTTCGGGATCGAAAAGAACGAAATGATCCCCTAGCGGAACACCACGGGTGTCCATATTGCCGCTGTGAATTTCAGCCGCCAACCCGACATCGCGGGCGCTGGACATGATCAGTCGCCCCAATTCGTTTACCTTGTCAGGATTAGTGGTCGGCGTCTCAATACTGACCCATTCTTTAAGTTCCGCAAGAAACGACGACAGGTCTTCAGATGACATCTTCATAAAGAAAACTTTCAGAGAACTGGAAAATCAGGGCGTATGAAGGCCGGCGGCCAAAGAGGCAGGTGTATCGCGCAGGCGCTTTCTCATCCACAGGAACGGAACCGTGGACAGCAAGGCCATGACCACCACATAGAAACACCATGAGACAGAACTACCTGTCCGGTTGATAATCACGGTGAAAATGGGCTGGGCCGATCCGCCAAACACAGTCACGGCCAGAGAATAGGCACAGCCCACACCCACGGTTCTGACAGGCATTGGAAACAGCCGCGTGAGAATACCGGTACCCGTTCCCGAGGCCGCGCCATGGAAAATGGCCAGAAATCCCAGAAGCGAAAAAACGACCGGAAACCCTGCGCCATGAGAAAACAGCATGAAAACCGGAACAATCGTACAGGCCAGAATGACGCGGCAGGTCACGACAATCGCGGTCTGGCCAAATGTTGACACCAGATACCCACTGGCAATTGCTCCGAATGCCGTACCGGCACCGATCGCAATATTCACTGATAGGGCCGGAAGCGCATGGAAATGCAGGTTTTTCCCAGCAAACAGCGCACAGTAGAGAAAGAAATACTGAAGCACGGTTCCGCCCGCCGTGATCAGCATGCCCGACAGAACCTCCACAGGCATTCCGGTGAAAACGGACAGAATATGAGGCGGCTTCTGCTGCCCTGGTTCGGGAACAAGAGTTTCCTCCAGCGCACCCCGCAACCAGAGTCCGATCGGCCCAATCATGGCCCCGATCGCGAACGGAATGCGCCACCCCCAACGGGCAAGTTCATGATGGGTCAGCACAAGGCTCAGCAAGGCTCCCAGAAGTCCGGAAGCGATGGTCGCAAAGGACTGGCTCGCAAGCTGCCAGGACGCCGCCCGCCTGGAGGTTTTCGTATCGGGTGCGGACTCCACCAGAAACGCCGTGGCAGGCCCCATCTCCCCTCCAACCGAAAACCCCTGAAGCAGTCGCGCCACAAGAAGCAGAGCCGGCGCGGCAATCCCGATCGCTTTGTAGCCCGGCAGAATGGCAATCAGCAGAGACCCGACGCACATCGAAAGCAGCGTCAGGGTCATGGCGGCTTTCCGCCCGCGCGTATCGGCATAATAACCGATCAGCAGAGCCCCCAGAGGCCGCGCGACGAAACCAAGACCGAACACGGAAACCGCCTGCAAAACGCGGACGTAATCATCCGTACTGCCGAAGAAATAATCCCCGATATAGGCCGCATAAGCCGTAAAGACCGTAAAGTCGAAGAACTCCAGCGCATTGCCGACAGTCGCGGCAGCGATCGTCCGGGCGGTTTTTCTGCCTGTCATACATGCTGTCCCTTCTGGCCTGTAACGACGTTTGGCATCATCAGAAATTGTAATTCAAACGACCACCGATAAACCGGGGCGGCCCTGAAATCGCTGTCTGCACATTCGTGGCCTGAGAGCGCGTTAGATCATATTTCCGGTCGGCCAGATTGGTCGCATAAACTGTGGCGGACCATTTTCTCGAATTGGGCTCAAACGTCAGGAACGAGTTCAGAAGGAAATAGGCCGGAACAGTTCGGTAAGGAGGGTTGCCGGGAATCAGACCTTCTGCACCGCGATAGGAATAATCAACATCGAAGAGAACATGATAATGCGGAAGGACATGAATGGTATAAACAGCAGATCCGTTCATTGAAATCTTGGGAATGCCGCTGTCAACACCATGATAGTTGCTGTAAAATGCCTGCCAGATACCGGTCTTGGCGTAATAAGCGTTCACCTGTGCCGCATTGATCGAATGAAACTGGTCATAAACGCCCCGCTGATATCCCACAACCTGCGTGAGGGTCAGATCCCGCGTGGGGTGCGCCTCCATGGAGCCTTCAACGCCCCAGATGGTCGAGCGCGGCACGCTGACATAAGACCCCACAGACCCATAACTGGGAACAACAATGTTCCCGAGTACCTGCTGATCACGATAATCATAATAAAAGGCCGCGGCATTCAACCGTAGACGGTGGGCGAAGAAATCGTTCTTCGTCCCGATCTCATAGGCCAGAATTGTTTCCGGCTTGATAGGCTGTGCCTGCTGCGCCACGACCGTATTATTGGCCGTAAACCCTCCGGGCTTCATGCCTTTGCGAATATCCGCGTAAAACAGACTGGTCGGCGTCGCCTGATATTCAATCCCGACCTTCCCGGTAAACTGGTTTGCGAGCGCACCATGCGTTCCGAAATTAAGGTCGTTATGCCCAAAGTGAATTGTCGTGAGATCGACAAGCTGCCGGGAGTCCGATTCATGTGAGATACTGCCAACAAAACGCAGGTTTTTCAGAACCTTGTACCCCAGCGTGACATACTGGTTGAACGTCTCTTGCGGCGAACTGAACCTCGTTTCAGACATGTACCCACGCAGGGCGTAATCCGAGAAATCATAATAGTTGTTCTGCTTCTGCATGATCCGGTTGTAATAAAGACCGGCATCCCAGCTGAATCGGCTCGTACTGTCTTTCAGGTTGTGAAAATTGACTTCCTGCGTGAAGGAATTCGCAACCTGAGTGCGATAATCATCTGCCGTGGCATACGGCATACCGTCCTGATCCTGATATTCATGAAGCTGAACGGCATCGTAGGCGCTTGAAATGTCGAGTTGCCCGAACCGGAACCGATGCGCCATGGCCAAATGAAAGCCCCAGTTGAGATCATTGAACTGAGGTTTGGTGTCATGATAGCCGATCAGCTTCGCAAACGCCGGCTTGATGTCCCAGCCCGTCTGGTAATAGCCAAGATCGCGCCCATACTGTCCCGCAAAAGCCGAGAGGTTGTTATTGATCCTGAAACCCGGAGCTTCCGAGCGGTTCAGAGACCAGTATCCGGTTAGATTGACGTCCGTCTGTTCATCCGGCTGCCAGGCCAGCTTGCCGCGGATCGCCCCGGTATGCTGGTCTCCGAGAGACTGCCCTGTGTCACGATTGGTATAGTAACCGCCGCCTTCAAGAAGTTCGGTAGCCAGACGATACTGGAGGTTATGCGTGATGGAACCAGTGACAAACGCATCGGTTTTGCTTCTGTTATAAGACGCGAAGTCTTCAGCAATCCCGGCATGGAACTGTTTTTCCGGCGCCTTGGTCGTAATACGGACTTCGCCTCCCGTCGTGGTTTGACCATGCGTAAAGCCGGATGGTCCGGGATCGACCCCAATACTTTCGATATCGAACAGAGGCCCTGATGTCATGGACGAAATTGGATACGCCACGCCATCAATATAGGGCATGACCGAAGGCGTATTGTTCATGGTCAGATCGTTGAAACCGACACCACGAAGATGGAAATTCAGCGCACTCGAACCGTACTGAGTTTCAATCTGCAGGTTTGGCGCCAGTTTCTGAATATCCGTCGTGGTGATGACCGCACGTTGCTGAAGCGTTTCCGCGCTGATCATTGTCGTCGAGGAACCCACATGCTGTTCTGTATTGAAGCGCGTCGGGAGCTTACGTGTCGTCACTTTGATGGTTTCGGCATCCGTAGCCGTTCGGAATGTTGCATGGCCTGCATTTCTGTGACGTACCGGAGCGCTCCCCAAAGGTGCCGCATGTTTGACGGAATGCACTGGGTGCGTTGGCGCAGCTTCGGCGGCATAAAGAGTTGCGCCAACCGTACCGAATGCCAGCGCTGTTGTGAGTTTACAGCTCCGGGAAAGAACGCGCAGCACCATGAAAAGCTTCCTTATAGAGGCCTGTCTATACGCAAGGGCAGATTGCAGGACACCCCGGACGACAGCCGGAAAGCCCTACTCGTTTCTTAAATGAAATATTAAAAAAACAATTGAATCCATGCCGTAACATCGACAAGAATGTTGCATCCAATGCAACGGAGTAACGAAATGTTTGGAGGGCATGAATTAAGCGAACGAACCCTGCAATACCTGGACGCAGTCGCGCGTTTTGGCAGCATCCGCTCCGCAGCCACGGCCATCGGTGTCAATGCGTCCACAATCAGCCGTCAGATTGCGGCCCTCGAAGACCAACTGGCCCTCAGCCTTCTGATGAAGCGTGGGCGCATTACGGCCCTGACGGAAATGGGGGAAGTCGTCTGTAATTATGGGCGCGAGCGCGCACGTCTGACGCGGCGCTTCCAGAACAGCCTTCAGGAATACCGCACACTGGAACGTGGGCATGTCACGATCGGAAGCGGCGAAGGCATTGTCAGCGTTCTGATCAAGGCCGTTCTGCACAGATTCGTCGCCAGTCATCCCGGCATCACCATTGAAATCCGCACCGCTCCCCTGCCCCAGCTTGTTCAGATGGTGCGTGATGATGAAGTCGATGTCTGTATTTACGCTGGCACAGCGCGCGACCCCATCCTGAACGCCCGCCCGTTCCAGACCGAACCGTTATGCGCGATCCTGCCAGCCGCACACCCGCTGGCTACAAGAGACACCGTGACCATGGAAGATATCGTGGATAATCCGCTGATCTTCTTTCAGTCCCACTTTGCCGCACAAACCTATGTCGATGCCATTCTGGAAGACCGGCAGCTTAACTGTTTCCCGGCTTACCGGTGCGATCTGTTCGGAACAGCTTTGTCCCTTGTCGCGCATAATCTGGGTATTGCCTTCATGACAAAAGGTGCCGCGCAGGATTATATTGATCTCAATCGCGTCTGCGCCGTTCCTTTGGACCATCCTATTGCGAAATCCTTTGAACGTTATGCCGCCGTGCGCGCCGGCCGACGTCTGATGCCAGCGGCATTCGACCTGTGGCGGGATATTCTGACTGCCAATTCAGGAGTGTTCCAGACTCCTGCCTGACTCGTAATCGTTGCCTCTTAAAAACATTTGGCATCACCATTTTGTCAGAGCGAACAAGAAATAGTCATTTCCATTATTGGCGAAAACTCAGGAAGAAAGCGCATCACACATCACGCTATTCCTTGAGGAGAGCGCCATTGGACACATTCTCTGATCCCAATCCGGTTTCGGCCACGCTCTCTCGCAGGCGGCTTCTGGCCCTTTCCGGTGCCTGTCTGACGGCAGTTGCCATAGGCTCGGCAAAAAAAAGTTCTGCTCAAGAAATAGTGTCCTCAAATCGTGATGGCATTTCCGACTTCATGCAGCTTTCCACCTTTGCAACCGGCCATAAAAACCTGGATCTCGGTGTTGGATCGGCACTTTTCCTGGCTTTTGAGGCTCAGAAACCGAATTTTCCCACGCAGGTCGCAGCCCTTCGTGAGCGTATTGCGAAAAACGGATATCCGGATGTCGAAGCGCTGGAGGCGGCCCTCACCGGTGATCCTCTGCACACCACGCTCCTCCAGATTATTCGCGGCTGGTACTCGGGCGTCATTGAAAGCGGAACGAATGCCAAGGTTTACGCCTTCGAAAAAGCGCTGATGTATCAGACATCCCGCGATGTCGTCGTCATCCCGACCTATGCTCATAACGGGCCGAATTACTGGGTTGCAGAGCCCGCTTCCGTTGCTGTCATGCCGGAATTCTAAGGGAATTATCTCAGTGATCATGCGATATTTTCGTCCCCTGTCCGGCACGGCCCTGACGACTGTCCTGCTCCTCGCCGGAACGTCCGCTCTGGCGCAACCGACGGAGCCGACACCCGCCTCAGCCCATCGTCCCTCCATCAGTCGCGGTCACTATCTCGCGATCGCAGCGGACTGCGCGGCCTGTCATACCAACGGACGCGATGGCCAGTTTCTGGCTGGCGGATATGCCATTTCCTCTCCGATGGGGAATATTTATTCCACAAACATTACGCCATCGAAAAAATATGGCATCGGAAATTACACGCTCGAGCAGTTCTCGCAGGCGTTGCGGCACGGTATTCGCGCCGATGGAGCACAGCTTTATCCGGCCATGCCGTATGACGCCTATAACCGCCTGACGGATGAAGACGTCAAATCGCTCTACGCCTACATCATGAATGAGGTGAAGCCTGTAGACGCCCCCTCACCCAAGACGCAGCTTCCCTTCCCGTTTTCCATCCGCGCCTCTCTGGGCATCTGGAAAATTGCTGCACGGATCGAAGGCAAGCCTTATGTTTTCGACCATACCCATAACGACGACTGGAACCGTGGCCGTTATCTGGTCGATGAACTGGCCCATTGTGGCGAATGCCACACACCTCGTAATTTTCTCCTCGCTCCGGACCAGTCCGCCTATCTCGCCGGTGCAGACATAGGCTCCTGGCGCGCACCCAATATCACCAATGATCCCCAAAGCGGCATTGGCGGCTGGTCGGATCAGGATCTCTCTCAGTATCTGAAAACCGGCCAGACAGCGCATGCCCGTGCGGCTGGTCCAATGGCTGAGGCGGTCGAGCACAGCCTTCAATATCTGCCGGATTCGGACATTTCGGCAATCGTGACCTATCTCCGTTCCGTTCCGCCCAAGACCGAAGCCGGAGAGACCGTCGCCAATTTCGCCCATTCCGGCCGTCCATCCAGCTACAGCGTGGCAGACGCCAATGCGCGCCGAAACAACAGCACTCTGGCCCAGACCACAGACGGCGCAGCATTGTATGAAGCCGTTTGCGCGAGTTGCCATCAATCCAACGGCAAAGGATCGCCTGACGGATATTATCCCTCCCTCGTGGGAAACACGACGACGGGTCAGCGCAATCCGAACGACCTGATTGCCAGCATTTTGTATGGCGTGGATCGTACGACGGAAAATCACGAAATCCTGATGCCCGCTTTCGGCCCAGGCTCTCTGGTTCAGCCGCTGACGGATGAGCAGATCGCGACAATCGCAGATTACGTTCTGAGCCACTTTGGCAACGCACAGGCCACGGTTTCCGCAGAAGCTGTCAAACAGGTCCGCATGGGCGGCAAGCAGGTTCCGCTCGCCCAACTCGCAAATCCGGGCGTGATGCTCCTGCTCGGGGCCGGTGGTGTCCTTGGGGTCATCATCGTGGTGGGTGGCATCTGGTGGCTGGTCAGCCGTCGCAAACAGCGTGTCGCTCAATAGAATTCAAGGATCATATCATGTCTGGTGAAACGCTTTCGGCTGATGTCGTCATCATTGGAGCAGGAATCTGCGGCTCCCTGCTTGCCCATAAACTCGTCCGTAACGGGCTTTCCGTTTTGCTGCTAGATGCCGGTCCGCGCCGCGACCGCTCGCAGATCGTAGAGAACTGGCGGAACATGCCGCCCGACAACAAATCCCAGTACGACTACGCAACGCCTTATCCCAGCGTTCCGTGGGCGCCTCATACCAACTATTTTCCGGACAACAATTACCTGATCGTCAAAGGCCCGGACCAGACGGCCTATAAGCAGGGCATCATCAAAGGCGTTGGCGGCACGACATGGCACTGGGCCGCGTCGAGCTGGCGCTACCTGCCCAATGATTTCAAACTGCATTCCACCTATGGCGTCGGACGCGACTACGCCATGAGCTATGACGAACTCGAACCCTATTACTATGAAGCCGAGTGCGAAATGGGCGTCATGGGGCCGAATGATGAAGAAATTATACCCTCAGCACCCCGCAAAAACCCCTGGCCCATGACCTCCATGCCTTATGGCTATGGAGACCGCACCTTTACCGAGGTGGTCAGCAAGCTCGGTTTTTCAAATACTCCCGTTCCACAGGCCCGTAACAGCCGCCCCTATGACGGCCGCCCCCAGTGCTGCGGCAACAACAACTGCATGCCAATCTGCCCGATTGGCGCAATGTATAATGGCGTCTATGCCGCATTAAAGGCCGAAAAGCTCGGCGCGAAGATCATTCCGAACGCCGTCGTCTATGCGATGGAAACGGACGCGAAAAACAAGATTACTGCCATCCGCTTCTACGACCCCGAAAAACAGTCCCATCGTGTCGTTGCCAAAACATTCGTCGTGGCGGCCAACGGAATCGAAACCCCGAAGCTGCTGCTTCTTGCCGCCAACGACCGCAATCCCAACGGCATTGCCAACTCGTCCGATCTCGTCGGGCGGAACATGATGGACCATCCGGGCATCGGCATGAGCTTCCAGTCCGCAGAGCCCATCTGGGCGGGTGGCGGATCGGTCCAGATGAGTTCCATCACCAACTTCCGGGACGGCGACTTCCGTTCGGAGTATGCCGCAACACAGATTGGTTACAACAATACGGCCCAGAACTCGCGCGCGGGCATGAAAGCCCTCTCCATGGGGCTGGTCGGCAAGAAGCTGGATGAGGAAATCCGCCGTCGTACGGCGCATGGCGTGGACATCTATGCCAACCATGAAGTCCTGCCCGACCCGAACAACCGTCTCGTTCTTTCGAAGGACCATAAGGACGCTCTGGGCATTCCACACCCCGAAGTGACTTATGATGTGGGCGAATATGTGCGTAAATCGGCTGTTATTTCCCGGCAGCGTCTCATGGACATTGCCAAGGCCCTTGGCGGAACGGAAATTGAGATGAGCCCGTATTTCACGCCTAACAACCACATTACCGGTGGCACCATCATGGGCCACGACCCGCGCGATTCCGTCGTAGACAAGTGGCTCAGAACCCACGATCACGCCAATCTGTTTCTTGCAACAGGTGCCACGATGGCGGCCTCGGGAACGGTGAATTCGACTTTGACAATGGCTGCGCTCTCGCTGCGCGCCGCAGACGCCATTCTCAATGATCTGAAACAGGGATAGGTCTTTTGAAAACAATGTTCCAACGCAGGACCACGGGCGTCGTCCTCAGTCTTCTCATCGCAATAACAGGCTTTGCATCAGCGAAGGATCTGACAGTGAATCTGACAACTTCCAATACTCTGATCGAGCAGGCCAAGAAGCTGGCAACGGCCAGTCATAACCGCGTGGCCATAGCGATTGTCGATGCAGGCGGAAATCTGGTGGCCTTCCAGAAAATGGACGGCACACAGCTCGGCAGCATCGAACTGGCTATCCGTAAAGCCAAGACAGCCCTGTCTTTCGCCCGCCCCACCGCCGACATGGAACATGCCCTCAACAGCGGCAACTACATGATCAGCACGCTGCCCAACGCGCTTCCCGCAGGTGGCGGTTATCCGATCGTGGTGAACAACGAACTCGTAGGCGCCCTTGGTCTGAGCGGTGGCGAGGGCGAAACCGACGCCCATCTCGCCCAGTCCACAGTCACCACGTTCCTGCAGGCTTCAAAGGCAAAGAGCACTGAATGAAAACCCGACGTCTCCTGCACAGGAAAAAACTCGCCGGGTTTTTCCTGTGCGCGGTTCTGGGGATCATTGGCCCCGGCCGTCAGGCACTCGCACAGAGCGAGACCTCCCAGAACCTTGCGACACCTGACTCTTACAAATCCCGCGCTTTTGCCATGGAAGGCGTGGGCACATTCACGGTTGGCCCACTCGTGCCATCGCTGTACGGCAACCCTCATCTATTCGGAGACTGGGGTGGAGCCCAGACATGGCTGACAAAGCACGGCATGTATCTCAATGTCGCGCTCAATGAGGAATACATGGGCAATGTTACCGGCGGCCGGACGCGAGATAACGTGCTGGCCGGTCAGGTAGCGGCCGAACTGGATGTGGACTGGCAACAGCTTGCAGGCGTTAAAGGGCTCTGGACGCATCTTCTCGTGATTAACGGGCATGGACGCAGCTTCAGCCACACTCTGGGCGATTCGGTTACCAATCCAGAACAGATTTATGGCGCACGCGGTAACGTCATCGCGCATCTTGTCTCCATGTATGCGGATAAATCCTTCCTGAACGACCGCATCATCCTGTCTCTTGGCGACATTCCGACGGGAAGTTTCTTCGCTTTTGATTACGTCGCCTGTTCCTTCATGAACGTTTCGGTGTGCAGTAACTTTGCTCCCGGTAAATATGTTCCCGGCGGACGTGACTGGCCGTCAGGGAATCTGGGTGGCGTGTTGCGCCTACGACCGACAGAGCAGACCTATATCATGGCAGGCGTTTTCGCGGTGTCTCCACACAGCTATAACGGCGGCATTTCGGGCTGGGCCCTGGCCCAGAGCGGCCTGGGGAAAGTTTCGTCACAGATCGAAATCGGCTGGATGCCCTCTTTTGGCAAAGACAAATTGCGGGGCAATTACAAGCTGGGAGCCTGGTACGACAACTCGCGCTATCCGAACCTCTACGAAGACATCCACGGCAACTCCTTTCAGGCCACGGGTCTGGAACGCCGCTATGAAGCCGGGATGACATCAGCCTGGTTCATGTTCGACCAGATGCTGGTCCGCAACGGACCAGGCGTGACAGACGGACTGATCGTGATTGGGGGCGTCGGATATGCGCAGGGCAATCTTGTTGCCATGCGCGACCACGAATGGATTGGTTTCGTCGAGAGCGGAACTCCATGGCATCGAAGCGGCGATCAGGCCGGCATCATGTTCCAGCACATGGACATGAGCCATACCGTGACCCTTCAGCAGGAATCGTCACTGGCGCTCGGACTGCCGTATCTGGCCAATCAGTGGGGCCCTGTTTACGGGGTGCAGCACTGGGAAAATGTCTATGAGGCCTTTTACAGCACCCACATCATGCGGGGCACAACCCTGCAGGCTGATTTTCAGTACCTTCAGCGCCCGGGAGCCACGACGACGTTCAAGGACGCCGCCGTCATCGGCGGGCAGTTAACGTCGAATTTCTGAGATCCTCCTGCAAAAGAGGATCTACAGAGTTCCCTCAGCGGTCCGTCAGAGTTTTGAGAAACGCAATAATGGCCTCGCGATCATGCGGGGTCATGGCAGGCTGCTCGCCGGGTTTGCGATCGAATGGAGCGTCAGTCTTGTCCAGATTGGCACGATACTGGGCCGGGAGATCGTTGTACGCCTCGACATGCCCGGTCTTTGAAACCGGATAGAAGCGTTTGGGTTCAAGGTCGCGCAGGGCGTAGAAATCAAGTACGTCCTCCAGCGAACGAAAAACCCCGTTATGAAAAAAGACCTTGCGGGTAGCCACGTTGCGCAGCGTCGGCGTGGTGAACATCCCGCAGTAAAGACTCAGAGCCGTTCGTCCGTCAGGCTGACGATCACAGACCCCGAGATCATAGGAAGACGGGTTGTGATTGGCCTTGAGCGCCATGTTGCGCGGCCCTCCCAGAGCTTCGTACTGGTGATCCGTGAACAGTGGCGGCAGGCGCGTGCTGGCAACCGTATCGACATGACATGCCGCACAATTGCCTTTTGCGGGGTCGTTGAACGCCAGATATCCCTCCCGTTCCAGAGGGGAAAATTTTTCGTGTCCTTCGAGCCATCCATCGAATTTACTGTTGTAGCGATGAAAGGCCGGGTCTTCGATCTGATACCGGGCCATGGCAAAAATCGCCTCGGCCAGCAGGAGCGAAGAGGAGGCGTTGGCGCCAGCACCCGCAAGCTGTTTCAGTGTGTCCGAATAAGGCGCATGGATGACGCGCTCCGTCACCTTTTCAGGCGTCGATGCCATTTCGGCGGGATCGTAGAGCGGGCCAAGGGCCTGTTCCTGCAAGGTGTCGGCACGACCATCCCAGAACAGGCCACCCTGCGGTACCATGTTCGCTGATGCAGCGCCCGGATTGGCCGCATTTTTTCCGCCACGCTGCGTAGCCGCCGCATTGGCCACGATGGCGGGCGCGGCTTCGCTGGTCGGATTATCAGGGCCGATGCTGAAATTGGGGTTCCGCTCGGCATAGGTCAGGGTCGGAATGGAGCGCCGCCCCTGAAGATCCAGATGCGCACCACCCAGAAACACAGGTGTTGCAGCCGAGGATGCGTAATGATTTCCGGGTTCATGACACGACGCGCAGGACAGTCGGCCAGACCCGGAAATCAGAGGATCGTGAAAGATCTGTTTCCCGATTTCCGCCATCTGCGAGAGCGGATGAACATCCGGTCTCCGCAACGACACAGGACAGGGATTGCTGCCATCCTCTGCGGGAAGGCAGGAGCCAGTCTGCTGCGCCAGAGCACTTCCCGTCCAGAGAAGTGCGAGAAGAGCGATGCGACCCAGAACGGGCCGCATCCGATGGTGAAAATCAGGCATAAAGATCAGAGATAGCGTGAGAACATGGAGAAGATCGAGGACAGCAGGGAGGAGAAATAACCCTGCGCGTTATCGTTGGAAGCCGTGTCACCCGAGTGATGGCCGAACGGTGAGTCATCATGCCCGAAAGAATGATGGCCACCGCCATGATGGGGGTGACGGGTGGCAACGATATCGCCCGTGTTATCGTCGAGTTCAAGCGTTTCCGTGTTGGGGTCGTGACGGAAGTCGAACAGATCGTCGATCTTGCCAGCCGTGGCGTCAAAGGAGCCCTGCCCCAGACGCTTGCCGCCGAGCCAGTTGTCTTCAATGAAGCGCGCGATGGAGGCCTGGGTCGTCAGAGTATGGCTGACGAAGTTCTGCTTGGCCCAGGGCGAAATCACGATCAGCGGGATACGCGTGCCGGGTCCGCAACGACCATTGACCGGCTTTCCGCCAACACCTGTCGGAGCCGTACCGGTACCGCAGATCCCCGCGCCACCCAGCTGGTCCGCAGCGGCATCGAAAGAGCCATGTGTCGGCGCGACATAGGCATGGTCATACCAGCCGTCGGAGTCATCATAAGCGATCAGGATCGCCGTATCCTGCCATTCCGGCAGCTTCTGAACGGCATTGACCACATCAACCACACCAACCTGCTCGTCCAGCGGGTCGGAATAGCCGGCATGACCGTCCTGATAGGCGGGGAGCTTCACGAAAGACACCGCAGGCAGGTTGCCGGCTTTCACAGCGGCGTAGAAATCCTTCAGATCATATTCATGATTTGCCGGTTCCTTTTTCGCCGTCCCCGGAACGTAGCTGTATCCGATGGAGCTGACCGAGGCCGGGCGGGCATGGGTCGGGTTGGACGTGCTGAGGTAATACTGGAACCAGTTGTGATGCGGGATATAGTCCGCAACATTTTCGGACACGATGCTGGAATATGTCGTGCGCGAGCAACCCGTTGACCCGTCCGTATTGGAGGCGGTGAGGTCAAAGCCCCCCATGAAGCCGCCCCAGGTAATGCCACGCTCGTTCAGCAGATCGCCGATATTACGACCCGTCATCATGCCCTGATTGGTCGTGGAGGAGCAGGCGTCGTAGCCGGGGTCGATGTCGTTGACCATCGTCCAGCCACCCTGTCCGTCAGCCACATACGCGGACGACTTGGCAACGGTGGACGGCTTCTGCGTGGTCGCCAACAGCTTCAGACCATTCGTCTGGCCGGAAACGACTTCAAGCGCACCCGGCGTCGAAGGACCATAGGTGTCGGTGTAGGAATTGTCGCTCATGGCAAAGCGCTGTGCATAGCGCCAGTACGCCGTGACCGTGTTGCCATCGTAATAGCCGAGAACCTGCCCCTTGGTGCCGAAAGCACCAACGCCGCCGGATGTGCCCTTACCCGTGTAGAGCGGGAACAGGTCCGCCTTGCCGTTGTCATAGGCCATCTGTTCGGCCGTATAGGCGTGATTCTGGTCAGCCGTGCTGGCCTGCGTACGATCCAGACGGAACGGAAGCGCTGCGTCAGATCCGTTGGCCGTATTGGTGTTGGGGTTCTGCTCCAGCAGTCCCTGCGAAAGCAGGTTGTTGACTGTCGGCGTACCCGGACGCGCCCTAAAGCCTGGCTCTCCCGTGGGGTTCGCAGCCTTCGGATAGGTGGCGAAGTAATGATCGAAGGAGACGTTCTCCTGATAGATCACCACGAGATGACGAATGGGCGTCCGCGTCTCGGACCCATGCTGGAATGAACCCTGATTCTGGTTCTGTCCCTGATCGTTCCAGGGATTCCAGCCACGGGCCTGACTGAGGGCAGGAGCGGCAACGGACAGGGAGAGAAGAACGGACAGTGCAATTTTGGTGCGCTTCGCAGACACGTCGCGGAATCTTTCATGATGCACGGCATGACCGGAACAAGGTGCCAGAGGTTCGGGCGAACACCATCTTTACCGGCCCACGCCAACACAGTGGATGAGACAGTGCGTTAACTAAATGAAAGCCTTTGAAAGAAGTGTTATGGTTTCGTGAAAAGCGATATCGTTTGACACATCACTGTCACGGAGCCTCTCCTGACGCCGGATCGAAATGAAACGTCGGCTTTGACTGCCCCGAAATGGGGGCCGTGGACGGGACAACCGGTGGCGTCACCGGCGTCGTTGTCCCCTGCGGCTGGGATGCAGTCTGAACAGGATGTTTCACGAAAACCGGGGCAAGACGCCGCACACTTTGCCCGCGCCTGAGAATCACCCCGGTCGCGCTGATCTCCGCAATGCTCCAGTCGCCCACTTTGTCCCCGACAGCCACGACCCTGCCGCGACTGCCAGAAGCGCCGGTCCGGACGATCGCCCGCCATCCTCCCGGATGGCCGGAAATCCCCACAACCTGCGGCTCACCCGCCTGCACAGCGCCCCTGCCCTTTGGCTGGCGGTCAGGCTCGAACAGGGGGCGGGCCAGAATGGAATCGACATCAACCTTCTGCGATTCCTTTGACGGTTGGGCAGAAGCCTGCCCCATCAGAAGGAGGCTCCCGAACAGACCGACCTGAAACCGTCGTGCCAACATCATCATGGAACGCCTCTCCCTAAACGGACCGCATTTTCCGCCCTCATCTCCTCACTCTCCCGCCGGAGCGGCGAGCAGCGGGCGCACCAGAATGGCGGGCCAGAGTTCCCTTCCGTCGATGCGCTCCATCCGGATGCGGACCAGCAGGGGTAGCACCCGACTTTCCCATGTTTTCTGCCAGACATAGTGCCCCTCAACGACGCCGTAATAGGAAAATTCAACGCGCCCCACGTCGCGGGCCAGCGTTTCTTCGTGCGGAACTTCAGGTTGCAGGGCGCAGTCCGCCCGGCGGAAGCGCCGCCAGCGCAGAACCAGCCGTTTGCCCGCATCCACGCCAAACGCCACCTGAATCTGCCTGCCGTAACCGCCCTGCTCCGGAAGCCACGACACGAAACCGAGCCGCTCCGCATCACCGGAAAAAACGGAGCCTCCCCGGACATCGGGAGTCTCCGCGCGCTCGATCAGACGGCGCAGAGAATCCTCCGCCCCCTGAAACGTCGCTTCGTCTCCATAACGTCGTTCCGCCTGCGACCAGCCCCGCGTTCCTACACCCACACCCTGCCAGAGGGCGACGGACAGCAGCCCGAACACGACCGTCACGACCAGAATTTCCAACAGCGTGAAACCGTCTTCTCCCGAATTTGGCTTCATTCCTGCAGCGCAGCCCCGACTGCCCTCCCCGACAGGGATACAGACCGCGCCGCGCCGTCTTCCCACACCCGCACCTCGACCGAAAACAGCCCCAGTGGCGCCCTATCCCCCTGTGCCGGAGACGCCGCAATCTGTCGGATGTCCACGCTGGAATGATAATGCGGCGGGACGTCATAGGTCTGCGACCCCGGCCGGAAAGACGGCATGGCCAATGCACCATCCAACTGCGACCGGGCCACAGAAAGCAGGCGCAGACCATGATCGGCCCGTCCTCCACCCGCCAGTCCCGCTTCGATCGAACCCAGCATGGCCGCCAGAGCAAAACCCGCGATCATCAGGGCCACGATGACTTCCAGCAGCGTGAAGCCCTGATCCTGGCGCAAAGTGCGGACCGGCCGTTCAGCGCTCATCGATCTGAATCCGTCCCGTCACGTCACTGAAGCTGACAAGGGCAGCATGATGGCCCAAAACAACCATCAGCGGCGCCCCCGTCACGCGCCCATCCGCCATGAACCGGTAAGACGCCCGCGCCATCATCCCGCCAGAGAGCGTCGGAACAAACACCCGCGCAGGCTTGTGAATGCGCGTCGTCCGGAGCGTGTGCCCCTCAACCGTCAGGAACGTCCCCTCCGCGCTGTCCAGCAGAACCGTCACGGTTTCACCGCGGGTTTCAGACAGATCCTGAGCCTGATGCAGAAGATCCACAACCTGTCGCCGCGCCACGGAAAAGGACAGGGCCTCACTCCGCAGCGGTCCCCGCTCCAGCGCAACACCCAGCAGGATTCCGGCGATGGCCAACACCACCATGATTTCCAGAAGGGTAAAACCGGCATCCCCCCGGCCCTGCGCGTCAATGGGCAAGATCATTGAGGCTCAGCATCGCCAGAAGCAGCGCGGAAACAATTCCGGCCACCAGAACGCCCATGATGATGGTAATGGCCGGGACGAGAATGGCCAGAAGACGCTGGATGATGACGCGGCTTGCATCCTCGTGAATATCCGCAGACCGCAGGGCAATGGCCGAAAGCTGTGCCGTTTCTTCACCCACGCGCAGAAAATGGATCATGGCTTCGGGAAAAACCTTCGTCCGCTCCAGAGAATAGGCCAGCCCCCGCCCCTCGCGCATGTCCCGCGTGGCCTCGCTCACACACGCCGCGCCCGCCGTATTGCCAATCACCCCTTCCGTGATTCTCAGAGCCCCCACAATGGGGACACCGTTCTGCATCAGCGTACCGAGCGTGCGGGTAAACTGGGCGGCCATGATTTCCAGCAGCAGCGATCCGAGGATCGGAACCCGCAGCAGAAAACGGTCAAAGACAAGCCGCCGCTCAGGCTTCCGAAGTATTGCGTGAATACTGACGCCAGCGATTCCGAAAGCGGCCAGCAGCACCAGCCCCCAATGCGTCAGGAAACTGCCCGTCGCAATCACGATCCGCGTTGCCAGCGGCAGGGTGGCGCCATTTTCCTCAAACAGAGGCACGAACTGCGGCAACACCTGCGTCAGCAGAAGCACGATCGAGAACACGGACGCCACGACAAGAACCGCCGGATAGATCATCGCGGACTGAATGGTCGCCCGCAGCTTTCTCTCCCGTTCGAGCAGCTCCGAAAGATGCAGCAGAGCCTCTCCCAGCGCGCCTCCCGCTTCCCCGGCCCGGACCATGCCCACATAGAGTTTTGGAAAGACGGAGGGCATGGTCTCAAGGGCCTCGGCAAAGGCCTCACCATCCCTGACCCGGTCCCGCAACGCCCCGATGACCCGACCATTGCGCGGCCCCACGGCCGTTTCCCCCAGAAACCTGAGAGCACGGTCCAGATCGAGCCCGGCGGTCAGCATGGTTGCCAGTTTGCGGGTAAAATCCGCAACCTCCGCAGGCCGCAGCCGAAGCGTATGGCGTCGCCCCAGCAGCATCCGCACGCCGCCCTGCACTGCGCCCCGCCGCGTTGCGGGCGCAACCTGCACGACCATCAGTTTCTGCCGTTGCAGGCGCTGCATCACCTGCTGTTCCGTGCTGGCAAGCATGTCGCCATGCACCAGCCGCCCGTCCGGACCAACCGCGCTGTAGTGCCACGTCTCGGAAGGACCCGACGCCGCACTCATCCGTCATGCCCGATGATGCGAGAAACCTCTTCAAGGGACGTCTCTCCCTGAAGTGCCAGTCTCAGACCCGCCTGAAACAGCGTTTCCATTCCTGCCGCAACGGCTGCCTGTTCGATCTCGGAATGGTCTGCCCCTGCCATGATGAGGCGGGAGATCTCCCGCGATGCCGGAAGGAATTCCGCCACGGCACTGCGGCCGCTATAGCCGGTCTGACGACACTCCGCACAGCCCACCGGATGCCACAGCGTGTGCGACGCCCCCGGATCGAGACCCAGTCGATGCGCCAGCGCCGGATCGACAGCTTCGGGACGGCGACAGTGTCCACACAGCCGCCGCACAAGCCTCTGCGCCAGAATACCGCGCAGAACGGCCGTCATGAGATAGTCTTCCAGCCCCATGTCCCGCAGTCGCGTCACCGCCGCAGCCGCCGAATTCGTATGCAGCGTGGACAGCACGAGATGCCCGGTCAAAGCCGCCTGAACGGCGATCTGGACGGTCTCGATATCCCGGATCTCACCGACCATGATGACATCCGGATCCTGACGTAGAATGGCCCGGAGCAGACTGGCGAATGTCAGCCCGATGGCCGGCCTGATCTGAAGCTGGTTGATCCCCGAGAGCTGGTACTCCACCGGGTCCTCAACCGTCATGACATTGCGCTCGGTCGCATTGAGCCCGGCCAGCCCCGTATAAAGGGTCGTGGTCTTGCCCGAACCCGTCGGCCCCGTCACCAGAACAATCCCGTTGGGCATCTCCAGCGCATTGCGGAACGCCGCGATGACGGAGGGCGCAAGGCCCAGCCGGCTGTAGTCGAAACTGACGGTCGTGCGGTCCAGAACACGCAGGACAACCGTCTCCCCATGCAGCGACGGAACGGTCGAGACCCGGAAATCCACCTCATGTCCGCGCACGGCCAGCTTGATGCGTCCGTCCTGCGGCAACCGGCGCTCTGCAATGTCCAGCTTGGCCATGATCTTGATACGCGACACGATCGCAGCCGCCAGACGCGGGCTCTGGCTGTCCACCTCATGCAGAACGCCGTCATAACGATACCGGACCACAAGCCGGTCCTCGAAGGGTTCGATATGAATATCCGACGCCCGCGTTTCCACCGCCTGGAAAATCAGCTGGTTCACCAGCCGGATAATCGGCGCCTCGCTGGCGAGGTCCTTCAGTCGGTCCGTATCGTCTTCCGCGGCAGACCCTTCCGCATCAAAAGCACCCTGCCCTTCGGAGCCGTCCGCGCCGTCCTCAGGATAAAGCCGGTTCAAAATCGCTGAAATATCCGACGGCCGCCCCACCTCACGCCGGACCTCACAGCCCGTAGCAAGCTGAACAGCGGCCGAAGTATAATCATCCAGCGGATCCGCCATGGCCAGACGCAGCGTACCCTGCGCATGGTCCAGCGGAACGGCCCGTGCCTGATGTAGGAACCGTGACCCCAGATCGTCAGGCAGGACCGGTTCCTGAACGGCAGCCAGATCCTCCGGCGTCAGAACCGTTACGTCCAGCATGGCCGCATAGGTTGCGGCCAGATCGCCCTCGCTGACCAGACCGAGCTGGAGCAGAACAAGCGCCAGAGACTGTCCTGTCTCGGTCGCGACGTTCCGGGCCCGCTCCAGCGCGCGACCTTCGCAGACACCGCGCTCGCTCAGAGCAGCCTCAAGGCGCGCATCAGCCGAAACCATGCAAAACTCCCGCGGTCTTGCGAGACAGACGGACGCTTCTCATGAGCTTGTCGTGCGATTGCAAATCCGCCAGTGTCCCACCGCCATGACCGTTTCCCTGCTTGTTACCATCTTCCTTCTGGCCCCGGTTGCGGGGAGTTTTCTGGGCGTGCTCATACGCCGGATTCCGAGGGGGGAAACCGTGGTCTCCGGCCGCTCGCATTGTGAAAGCTGCCGTGTTCCGCTGTCTGCCCGCGACCTGATCCCGATCCTGTCCTATGTGGCGCAGAAGGGGCGATGCCGTCACTGCAAGAGCCGGATTGCCCCAGAGCATCTCTGGATCGAACTTGCAGCGCTCACCGTGCCCGCCATGGCCCTTCTGGCCCGCGTGATCGCCGGTCATTTTCAGGATCTTCCCTTCCAACTGGCCGACTGGGACGCGCTGCCCTTTGTAGGAGACTGCATCCTTGGCTGGGGGTTGCTGGCCCTGTCCGTGATTGACCTGACCTGCCTGCGGCTTCCCGACATGCTGACGCTGCCGCTGCTTCTGATGGGGCTTGTGGAAGGATATGCCACAGCCGGAACGGACGGCGCACTGGACCGTGCGCTCGGCAGTGCGGCTGGGTGGCTGATCTTCGCGCTCATTGCCGCCGGATACCGGATGATCCGTCACAGACAGGGTCTCGGGGGTGGGGACGTCAAACTGCTGGCCATGGGCGGAGCCTGGGTCGGGCTGGGCGCGCTGCCTGTCGTCATCGGTGCGGGTTCGGCCTTGGGTATCGTGCTGGCTCTGGCAACGGCCATGCGCTCGGGGCGCTTCAACATGACGATCCTTGTTCCCTTTGGCCCGTGCCTTGCCGCGGCGATCTGGCTGGCGCGTCTCATGCTGTGTCGTTCGTGATCCTGCGATGACTTACCCGATGCGCTTGTGCACGGGCCAGAGAGGTTTTCGAACTGTCATGAATTTATAATATTCCAGCCCTGTCATCGTGCAGGGGTGGAATGATATTGCCTCGCGAAGCTTTTCATTGCCTTTCATGTGGACCGTTTCATCAGGTGGCCCCTCCCCGCTTTTCCCATGTTCTGTCTTAACGCATGATCCTGTCGATACCGGGGCCTGAGGCTGTTTTCCGCTGGTGGCTGAGCCGTATGGCAGAAATCCTGCCTGCCGCCCTGAGGCGGAACCAGAAGCAGGATGTGCGCCTCCCGGTCCGGCGGGACGGAACCCTCGAGCCCGGCAGCCTGTCCCGCCTTCCGCGCCCGGCCTCCCGCAAGAAGAGCCTTCTTTCAGTCCGTACCGCGCCGGTCTGCCTTGTCTTGCCTGCCGGTGCCATCCTGTCGCGTAAACTCACTTTGCCCCGCGCAGCCGCCCCCCATGCGGTGCAGACCATCGGCTACGATCTGGACAGACTGACGCCGTTCCGCCCCGAAGACGTCGTCTGGACTGTCACGCCAACGGGGAAAGCCTTTCCCCTGCGCAACGGTCATGTAAGCTTCCGCCTTCTCGTGGCACCCCGTCGTGCCTTTGAAGCGGCGATGCAGGAACTGGCAGAGCATGCCGTCATCCCGACGCATCTGCGGTGCGAAGGTCTGGAGGGCGCCCTGCCACTCGGCACGCCCTCAAAGACCACAAAGATCCGGTCGTCCCTGCTCGTCCTGCTGGGTCTTGCCCTGATCGCAGCCCCCTTCATTCGTCAGGAAATCTCGCGTCTGCGGCTCGATCACGCCCTCTCCGCGCTGTCCGCAGAAAAACAGCAGGCCGAAGCATTGCGACGCGACATCGCCGGTTTCACACAGGGACCAGCCGCCATCCGCCGGGAAGAACACCGGCTCGGATCGTCCCTCCTCGTATTGCAGACGCTCACGCAGGCCCTGCCGGAAGAGACGTTCCTGACGGAACTGCATCTCCATGAGCGCCATGTTTCGCTGGAAGGACAGTCCGCACAGGCCACGCAACTGATCGGCATTCTGGAGCATCGCGCCGCTTTTTCGAACGCAGCTTTCTCGGGGCCGATCACACGCTCCGAAGACCGTCGGCAGGATCTCTTCACCCTTCATGCTGACGCTCCGGGTTGATCCTGATGTCCGCTTCCGCCTCACCCCCCATGTCCGGTCTGCCCGACGGACGAAAAGGACGTCTCCTCGCCCTCGGCATGACGGTCGTCCTACTTGTACTGGTCGCCTCTGCCGCCTCCCTTCTGCTGAACAAGTATGCCGAGGGACAGGCCGATCTGGCCGAGCAGCAGGACATCCTCGCCCATACGCAGATCCTCGTGGACAGTCTGCCCGATCTTGAAAAACGGGCTCGGACGGCATCGCTTCAGGCCCGTGGCAGCACGCTCCTGATCAGTGAAACCTCACAGGAAACAGCCCTTGCCCGCCTCCAGCAGATCGTGCACGACACCGCCCTGGAGGGGAAGGCCCTGCCGACGAGCATGGAACCACTCCCCGTTTCCCGGGCTGGAGCGTTCGAGCGGCTCGGCGTGAGGGTTTCCCTCACCACATCCTATGCCGTGCTAGTCCGTCTTCTGGATGCCCTGGACCACAGTACTGCTCCGCGCTTGCTGGTCGATGATCTCCGGATCGACGTGTCCGGCAACCCGCAGGCGATTGACGAAATGGCTGAAGGGCGCGCCCTGGATGCGTCCTTCACCATCCTCGCATTGCGCGACCCCCGTTCCATCGCGGCGTCCACCGCTCCCCGGCCATGATTCCTTTCCGCCGACAGAACAGACTGAGAGACAACGTGCCTGCTTCCCTGTCCTTTGCCATCTCCGGGATGTCCCGCCGTTTCCTCCTCACGGCAGCACTTCCGCCGCTGGCCTTGCTGGCGGGCTGTTCGTCCACGCCACCGCACCTGACACCCCTGCCGATCTCGAAACATCTGTACGGCCAGACAGCCACGCCCCGAATTGACGGTCCGGTCGGGAGCATGGAATCCGCTCGGGGCGGCATGCTGAGTTATGGCCGGGCCTCCGGCACTCGCCAGACGGGCGGTGGCGCCTCCGAAAATGGAACCCTGACCCTCAATTTCGTGGATGCCGATATCCAGTCGGTTACGGACGAGATTCTCGGGCGGCTGCTTCAGGCCAACTATCTCGTTGATTCAAACGTCCACGGCACCATCACCCTGCGTACACCGCATCCGCTGCGTCAGGACCAGCTTCTGCCCGTTTTCCGGACTGCACTCGCGGGCGCAGGCGCGGCGCTGGTCGAGGAGAACGGCATTTACCGCGTCACCACCCTTGCAAGCACGGCGGGAACCGGCGGCGGAACGGCAGGCAACACGATCGTTCCGCTGCGCTACACTTCGGCTGAAAGTCTGGTGAAGGCGCTTCAGCCCATCCTCAAGGGCGGGGACCATATCGTTGCGGCCCCTGCGGGAAATGCCGTCGTGATTTCGGGCGATCCCGCCACGCGGGCCTCTCTGGAAGAACTGGTCCGGACCTTTGATTCCGATGTGCTGGCCGGACAGTCCTATGCCCTGTTCCCCGCAACCAGCGGCAATGCCAGCGAAGTCTCGCAGGCCCTTCAGGCTGCTCTGGGCAGCAAAAAGGAACAGGCGCTGGCAGGCCGGATGCAGGTCGTGCCCATGCCACATATCGAAGCGGTGATGGTCATTGCCGCAACCCCCGCCCTTCTGGATCAGGCCCGTCGTGCCTTTTCCGTCATCGAGGCGCAGCGTCGCAGAACCGTTCGGAAATGGAATGTGTTCTACATCCAGAACAGCCGGGCGAACGACGTGGCCTACGTTCTGCAACAGGCCTTCACCCCCGGCCATGTCACGGCCGTTCCCACGGCAAAAGCCCAGACCTCCTCTTCCGGTTTCCAGAATTCCTCGTCCGGTTCCGGGAGTTCGGGAAGTTTCGGCAGCGGGATGGGCTTCGGATCTTCCAGCGGCGGAACGTCCCAGCAGGGCAACCAGCTCTCGGGCTCCGGCCAGAACGGCTCCTCTTCGGACGGCCAGTCCGGCCAGACGCAGACCGCACAGGACGGAATTTCCAATAATCCCCTGCTCGGAGGCCTGGGTCTGGGCAGTTCGGGCAATAATTCCGAAACGGCGGAAATCCGCATCATTCCCGATACCCAGAACAATGCCGTTCTGGTCTATGGCACAGCCAACGAGATGGAAACCGTGGCCTCCATGCTCCGCAAGGTGGACATCATGCCTCTTCAGGTCCGGGTGGATGCCACGGTCGCCGAAGTGACGCTGAATGACTCGCTCAATTACGGCACGCAGTTCTTTTTCAAATCGGGCGGAATAAACGGCATTCTCAGCAATGCGTCCCAGTCTCTCGGAAGCGCCAATCTGGTATCGTCGCAGCTCTCCAGTTCGTTCCCGGGTTTCGTTCTCGGCGGATCGGGACAGGGGGGAGCGCCCTTCGTCATCAACGCGCTTCAGGCCGTCACGAAAGTACGCGTCCTGTCCTCGCCCGAACTGATGGTCGTGGACAACCAGCCCGCTTCCCTCATGGTGGGCGACATGGTGCCGTATCTGACCGGCTCGACCACCGGGGTTCTGACGTCGAATTCCACCATTACGAATTCGATCAACTATCAGCCCACGGGCGTGATCCTTCAGGTCACTCCCCATGTCAGCAATGGCGGGACGGTCACGCTCGACATTTCCCAGCAGGTCAGTTCCGTGGCTTCCAGCACGACGACGACTGGCAGCGGGTCCATCAACAGCCCGACCTTCTCTCAGCGTCAGGTTACGTCGCGCGTCGTCATCGCGGACGGTCAGACGGTCGGACTGGCCGGGCTGATCTCGGACACGTCCAACCGCAACAACAGCGGAATGCCTTGGCTGAAAGACATTCCGCTCCTTGGGATGCTGGGGGCAAACCAGACCAACACAAGAAACCGCACGGAACTCCTGATCCTCATCACGCCCCATATCATCCACAGCCAGAGCGAAGCCTACGCCCTGACGGAGGATCTGCGCGAACAGCTTCTTCACGCAGCGCTCCTGCCCAGCGAAATGAACGGAATGTCCCCGACCGGCTCGGCAGATCCGCAGCACCGCATTCTCAAAGCAGTCGGACTGCACGACTGACATGCCAAGCGGCACCCCATCGCTCCCTTCCCGTCCAAACGGTCCGCTGCGCGGCCGGGAGGCAGGGTTTGCGCTGCTGCTGGTGCTCTGGACGCTCGCTTTTCTGGCCCTGATCGGCACGCAGGCCCTGATGCTGGGCCGGGCGTCGCTGAAACTCGAAAGCACGGCACTCTGGAAAGCGCGGCTCCAGACAACGGCAGACGCCGCCATCACGACGGAACTCTACGCCGTCGCCACGGGGCGCACGCGCCCGACGGGCCAATGGTCTTCCAGCCCTGAGGCCACGGAGTTTCAGGTCAGGACGCGCAGTCAGATCCGACGGGACAGGATCAATCCCAACATTGCCAGTCAGCCGCTGATGGCGGCGCTCCTGATGACGCAGGGTTTTCCATCCGATCAGGCCGCCTCTCTGGCAGCCACACTTCTCGGGTGGCGCAGTGAGGGGTTTCATGTGGCGGACAGGGCCTCGGCCTGTGTGTCACAGGGACTGCCGTTTCATGATCTGGATGATCTTTCGGCCGTTCCCGGTATGACACCTTTGCTGCTTGAGGGGCTGGAGCCGCATCTGTCTTTTGCCCAGCAGGAGCTGCCCGATCTCCACACCGGCGATCCGTCCGTCCGGCAGGCTCTGCTGAAATCCGGAATTTCAAGTGGCGCGGATCAGACGGATCCGAACGGCGAAAGAACTGGTGGCGTCCTTGTCTCCGTGGACGCCATCGTCCTCCACGGCGCTTTCAGGATGTGGCGTCATGCCGAGGCCATCATGCTTCCTGATGAACGCCCCATTCCCTGGCGTCTGGTCCGTCTGGAAACCATGACGCCAGACAGCAGTCCTTCAGGGATTGCAGATCATTCCTGACCCGGCCTCGCCCCGGCCGTTCGGTCCATGAGAACAGAGGTCATAGTCATGTCCCTCCCGCTCCGATGGGGCGTGATAGACATACGCATGGTTCCAGGGATCGGCAGGAACAGCGCCGCCCTTCAGGTAAGGACCGTTCCAGTTCTCCACCGATGACGGACGATGGACCAGCGCGTCCAGACCTTCCTCCGTGGAGGGATAATCGCCCGTATCGAGCTTATACATGTCCAGAACCGTACCGATCCGCGCGATCGACTGCTTGACGACGGACTGGCGGGCACCCCCCAGCTGGCGCAGTGCAGCCGGCGCCACAAGCCCGACCAGCAGGCCCAGAATGGCCAGAACCACGAGAATTTCCAGAAGGGTAAAACCGGCATCATCGCGACACTCGGCACAGGAGACCTGTCTGGGACATGACATTTTAATGACGTACCTTTTTTAACCGTTCGTCAAACGGTACTAAAGCCTCGAACCTTCTCTGCCCAGCGCATGACGAGGCTCACAATGCTGTCTTCATAATTTCTTCATTCGGGACAAAGCATCCCGACAGGTCTGCCATGCCCGCTCCTCTTCTGGCCTGCATGCTCGCAGCCGCCATCCGGTACGATCTCCCTCCACGGGTCCTGCCCGCCATCTGGGAAGTCGAACGCGGCGCCATTGGCCTCGTGCATCACAATACGAACGGCTCCGACGATCTGGGGCTGATGCAGATCAACACGCAGTGGGTCGGCCTCCTTTCCCAGATCACCCGCATGCCCGCTACACAGACGGCTGCGCGTCTTGTCTCGGACGGATGCTTCAATATCGCTGCCTCGGCTCTTATTTTGCGAAGTTACCTCAACGAGACGCATGGAGACCTTCTTCAGGCCGTGGGAAACTATCATTCTCATACGCCCCAGCTGAATTCCGCTTATCAGAAGCGGGTTCTCCAACAGGCCAGACGTCTGTTTGCGGCTGGACACAACCCTCAGGAATGATCTCTGCCTCAACATTCAAGGGTGGAAACCGCGACGCCCCGGTCCTGTCCCTTTGATTGCAATTCAGTGAATATTGACGCGTTTTAACCGGAAATGAGTGTTGGCGGATTTTACGTCAGGTTCCGGTCAGACTGCTCAAATATCTCTTTCTTCAGACCGAAACGACCATGAGAACTGCAACCGCAGCCGGTGGGAAGTTCGGGCAAGAGGGTAAGTCATACCTTGCTCTCTGATCGCAGATTTCCTGATGTGGAGAGCAGTATGTCCACGGTTGACAGTTACAACACAACATTTAGCCCGACGAGCACGGGCGACCTCAACACTTCAGCGACCGGCCAGAACCTGAGCACGGAAACGGCACAGGAAATGGAGCAGGCCCTGATCCAGCTCCTGCAGGAAATGGAAGCCAGCGGCAACGCCTCGGGCACGGGTTCGTCCGACACAGGGTCTTCGACGCCCACACCCGTCGGAAACACGGGCCTGTCCCTGACCGGCAATCTCAGCGACGACATGAAAACGCTGAAGACGCTCGTCGACATGAATGGCACGAACGGCAACACCCTGCAGCAGTACGCCCAGGCTGTTTCGTCGGAAGCCAGCCAGCAGGGTAACGGCCTCGACTCTTCCGTTGCGGGCAATATCGGTCGCAGCCTGTCGGATGGTACCTACGACCAGGGCGGCAGCAGCAATGCCATCAAGCAGGCTCTTCAGGGCAACAGCGTCGATGCGCTGAGCAACAACGTCGACACGATTGCGGACGCCCTGCAGTCCGGCAAGTCCGGCTCGGATGAGTTCAACAACCTTAATGCTCTGGCTCGCGAAGCCTCGAACGCTGGCAACAACAACCTTGCCGATGTTGCGAAGATGCTCGCCAGCGAAATTCAGTCCGGCACGTTCAACAGCAACTCTGCTGCATCCGAACTGAAGTCCGCACTGGGTTGACGCCCGGCATTCTGGCCGATGCGCCTTCGGGGCGGCGGGAGAATGCAGAGCGTGTACAGGCGTTCGCTACGAACGTCACAGTTTTCGGGAGTTCATGTGAGCTTCCGAATGGCGCTGAGAGAAAACGGCGCTGTTTTTAATCACTAACAATGTCATGGAGAACAAAATGAGCGGTTCCATCTCTGCCAGCAGCGATTCAACCATGCAGCAGATCATGCAGGAGTCCGAAGCCATGGAAGACCAGAACCTGCAGAAGCAGGAACAGATGTCTGAAATCTCCAACGCCCAGACATTTGCAAACGACTTTGCCCAGACGATGGAAAGCAACGCGAAGTCCGCCTTTACGAAGGACTGATTTCCGCATCGTCGGACATGGCCTGCATGCCGGGGGCAGACCCCGTCGTGCGGGCCATTTTCTGTTTTTGCCATCTGGAGGATCCGTCCTCCCAAGCCGGGATGCATCATGCTGGTTGTTCAGAACGGATTGCACAGCGATGCCGTCATGACGTTCGGCACAGAGCCTGTCATTATCGGCTCAGGCCCGGATGCGAGCATGGCGCTGCTCGATGACGGCATCGCGGCACAACATCTTTCGATCAGGCAACAGTCTGAGAGTGTCTACCTGCTGCAAGCCCTCGCACCGGATGTCGTTGTGAATACGGTGGCACTTCTGCCTGGTGAGGGCACGACCGTCACAGGTCCTGCAACACTCCGGCTTGGTCCCGTCTCGCTTCATCTGAATTCTGATGGCACCATCGCGGCTTCGCCAGGAACGTTTATCCCCGAAGCCGAAGATATTCCCAATACAAAACGAAAAATCAATCCCACGCTCATGATCGTCGGGGGAATGGCAACAGTTCTAATGCTCGTCGTGATACAGGCATTGTCACACTCCGCGACACCCGCGCACAAAACAGCCAGCGTCTCCCCTTCCCGCACGCCCGATCTGGAAACAGCCTCACTTCAGCAGCCGGTCAGCGATGCCGAACTTGGTCGTCTCGTCGTGCAGCAACTAACGAAAAACAATCTTCCTGAACTCAAGGTCAGTGCATCTTCCGGCGTCATCATCATTGATGGAAGCCTCTCGGCTCAGGAGATGAAAACATTCCGGGACGTCGAAAAATGGTTCGATGCGTCTTTCGGAACGCAGGCGGTCTGGGTTTCGAACGTCTCAGTTGCACCAGAGGCTGCGCCGGTTGATGTGCCCATTCAGGCCGTCTGGAGCGGAAAAAATCCCAATATTGTCGTGCATTCGCAGCGCTATCGGGTTGGCACTGAAATTGTCACAGGATTGTCTCTTTCAGAGATACGGAAACATACCGTAATAATGCACAAAGGTTTACGGCCTATTAACTTTAAGTACTGATTTGCCTCACCGGTAGATCAGCCGGAGACAGTACAGATGGTTCAGAGAGTCTGGTCTGAAGGCACTGTTCGTCTCGACCGCGCTCTGCAGGATCTGTCGCTTCAGCATGACGACAGTCTGTTGAACGCTGAAGTTGCTGCCCTTCGCCAGACGCTTGCGCCTGAAAACGCACTGTCCGAAACCATCGACCCACCCACCGTTATCGGCGCGGTGTACGCCCATATCATGCCGCATCTCCGCAACCCGGCGGTTCTTCTGCCATCCCGCAGACAGGAACTACTACGACGTCTGGAAGAACAGGCCTCCTCACGCTCAAGCTCGGCTCCTGTCGTTCCCGGAGGGGTGGAGACGCTCAGGCATGAGCTTGCGGCTCTGGAGCAGTTGCTCAAGGCATCCAACAGTCTGATCGGCGGCTAGGCATGGAGAGCGATCAACGCGATCTCCTGCTGTCTCTGGCCTATCTCTATATCTGCTGCGGACGGCCCTGGCGGGCTCTGCCCATGCTGCTGCTGGTGCTCGCCCAGCGCACGGGAGACCATGAATGTCTGCGGATGCTGGCGCATGTCTATACTGTCATCCGCCGCAGTGAACTCGCCCTCGTCGTGCTCGACTGTCTCGACAGGCTTGAGATTACTCCCGATGCGGGCAATGCCCTTCTGAGAGCGCGGGCGCTGCATCAGCTTGGTCGGCTCGACGAAGCGCGGACCTGTTTTGCGCACTATACGCGGCACGCTGCGGCATGAAGCATCTCACGCCCTTTTTCCGGGTCATGAGCCAGCGACAGGATCTGGCCCTCGTTCTGGTGCTGGTCCTGACGATCGGCATGCTCATCATGCCGCTGCCCGCGGCCTTTGCGGATGTGCTGATCGGGTGCAATCTCAGCCTGTCGGTCCTGCTTCTGATGGTGGCCGTCTATCTGCGGTCGCCGCTGGATCTGACGGCGCTTCCCGGCATGATCCTCGTCTCGACCGTGTTCCGGCTGGCGCTTGAAGTCACGGTCACGCGGCTGATCCTCACGACGGCGGATGCCGGGGCGATTGTTGAAACGTTCGGCGAATTCGTCATTGGCGGAAACATCGTCGTCGGTCTCGTCGTTTTCGCCATCGTCACCACCGTCCAGTTCATTGTCGTCACAAAAGGCACCGAACGTGTTGCCGAAGTGGGCGCACGTTTTACGCTCGATGCCATGCCCGGCAAGCAGATGAGCATCGACAGCGATCTGCGCTCGGGCGATATCGACGCGATCGAGGCCCGACGCCGGCGCACGGAACTGGCCAGCGAAAGCGCCTTGCACGGTGCCATGGATGGCGCCCTGAAATTCGTGAAGGGCGATGCGATCGCCGGGCTGATCATCATCGTGGTCAATCTGGTCGGGGGGATCGGCATTGGTGTGGCGCAGCATGGCATGGCGATCGGTCAGGCCATGCAGACCTACACGCTGCTGACGGTTGGCGATGCTCTGATCTCACAGATTCCGGCCCTTCTGCTGTCCATCACGGCGGCCGTCGTGGTCACGCGCGTGGGCGGTCATGGCATGGATCTGGGCCGCGATATGGCGACCCAGCTTACGGCCAACAGCAGCGCCCTGCGCGTGGCGTCGGTCGTTCTTCTGGCGATGGGACTTATTCCCGGCTTTCCCAAACCCGTCTTCCTCATTCTGGCGGCAATTTTCTTCTGCGGCAGCCGCCCGGATTGGAAGGGCCTGACGAACCGCGTGTTCCGACGCTCCGTCGAAACGCATCCCGGCGCGCAGGACGATGTCTTCTCCGCCGCCTCACCGGCGGGGCAGACCAGCACGACACTTCAGGAACACTTCACCCCCCTGATGGCGATTACTCTCAGCCAGAAGCTGAACGCCACTCTGGATCAGGGACGTCTGACCCGTCTTCTGGCGCGCGTCAGCATGGAAATCGGCAACGATCTGGGCTTCCAGTTTCCCCCGCCCACGCTCCGGCAACGCGACGACAGCGGGGATTTGCGATTTTCGATCGATCTGGAAGACGTTCCCATCGAGGAGCATGAACTCCGCAAGGACTTCCTTCTGCTGCATGACGATCCGGTTCATCTGGACCTTGCCGGAATAGATGGCGAGGAAGGCGTTGCTCTGCTGACCAATGATCCGTCCCTCTGGGTTCCCTCCGTCAGCGAGGGACGGCTCCGGGCGGCTGGGATCGGGTTTCACGATCATGCCGGGATCATTGCTTTCCGCTTCCGTGCTGCGTTGCGTCGTCATGCCGGGCGTTTCCTCGGGCTTCAGGAAACGCGGCAGATCGTCCAACGCGTGGAGGCACAATATGCCGATCTGACGCGCGAGGCCACGAAACTGGTGCCCGTCCAGCGTCTCGCCGAAGTTCTCAGGCGTCTCGTGGAAGAGGACGTGTCGCTGCGTAATATGCGCCTCATTCTGGAAACGCTCGTGGAGTGGGGCGAGACCGAAAACAAGGTCCCGATGCTGGCCGAACATGTCCGCAATGCCCTGTCCCGTCAGATCTGCCACCGTTATGCGACGAACCACAGGGCGATCCCCGCGATCGTTCTATCGCAGGCAACGGACCAGCTTCTGCGACAGTCCGTTCGCGAAACACCAGCCGGCTCGTTTCTGGCGCTGGAAGTGGATGCGTCCCAAAAACTTCTGGAGGCTGTCCGCGAGCGTCTAGCCAACGCGCCCGGAAAATCCGGCGCGGAAGCGGAAACCACCAAACCCATCATCGTGTGTTCGGTCGACACGCGACGCTTCGTCAGGGGATTCCTGATCCGGAACGGCTTCGACAATCCCGTTCTCTCGTATCAGGACCTTGCCGACGAATTCCCGGTCCATCCCATCGCATCCATCGGAACGGACGTGTTCGGGGCCGATGCAGCCATTGCCAGACAGCAATGACAGATCAACGGATTTTGCAGGAGAAACGCACATGAGACTGATGATCATGTCCCCCGATAGCGGGTATGCCGACGGCCTTGCCAAAAACCTTCAAAGCGCCGGTTTCGGCGCGGATGTTTTCACGACGCTCGACGACGCCAACGAGGCCCTGACGGCATCGAATTACAGTCTTGTCCTGCTGGATTCCACAAGTGGCGATGGCGTCTACAGCGTCTGGTGGCAGGCGCGCTGTCGCTGCCGGCGACACGACGGCGACGAATTCCTCGTGCTCATCGCCAATTGTCAGGACGAGCGGATTGCAGCTCTTGAAGCGGGCGCGGATGACAGCGTGACGCGTGACGTGAGCCCGCGCGAACTGGTTGCGCGTGTTCGCACCATCATGCGTCGTCCCCGCATCCGTTCGGCCGAACAGCATCAGTTCAGTGACCTCACCCTCTGCACCGCCACACGTGAAGTGCGGGTCGGCAATCTTGAACTCACGCTCCAGCGCCGAGAGACGCTCATTCTGGAATCACTGATGCGCCGTCGTGGTCACGTCGTGCCCCGCGCCGGACTTGAGCATGACGTCTATGGCGCGCAGGCCGAATACTGCCCGAACTCCCTTGAAGTCCGTGTCAGTCGGATCAGACGGCAACTCGCAAAGGCACGCTCTCTCGTGACGATCGAATCCGTGCGCGGCGTGGGTTATCGTCTTGCGGCACGGCTCGATAAGGACATGGGACTTACGGCATGATGGACAGTTTTTCAGTATGATTTCAGGCCGTTCAACACACCGCACACGCTTCTGGCAGACCGCCCGCACTGGCGCATTGCAGGGATCTTTTCTGCTCATGGGCGCCGTATGCGTCGGAGTCATCCCGCAAGACGCAGTCGCACAGGTGCAGCCCGCCCGGCATGGTGGGTCCATGACGCTGTCTGTCGGAGGAGCGCAGCTGATCCAACTTCCCCGAGCGGCTGGCAATGTCATGATTGCCGATCCGACGGTTATGGACGTGCAGTACACCGATAATGACGGCCTGTTCATCTTCGGCAAAAAGCCCGGCCATACGACACTTATCGTGCTGGACCAGAGCGGCCAGAAAATGATTTCCGGCGACGTGACGGTCACGTTCAACATGGACGCGATGCGTACCATGATCGCCAAGGAAGGGGGCCGGAATATTCAGGTGCAAATGTCGCCTGAAGGCGTCGTCCTGTCCGGCTCGGTTCCAGATGCCAAAGCCGCCGCGCATCTTGAGGCTCTGGCCCGGCAATACGGCGGAAACGCCTCGAAACTGATCAACCGTCTGACCATCGGCGAGCCGGTTCAGGTCAATCTTGTGGTGCGCGTCGCGGAAGTGCAACGGCAGCTTTCGCAGGATCTAGGCTTTAACTGGACAACGGTTTTCAATGGTGTGGGCTCTTTCGCCATCGGTGCCGCAACGGGCGGACTGAGTGGCGTCCCCAGCGCCATCAAGGCCCTGTCGAGCGCAACCAATACGCTTTCGGGAAGCTATACGAGCGGAGGGTCTTCCGTGACGGGCACACTGGACGCCATGGCGACGGAGGGGCTTGCGACCATGCTGGCGGAGCCCAACCTCACCACCATGTCCGGCGAGACAGCCAAGTTCCTGTCCGGCGGGCAGTTCCCGGTTCCGATCCCGCAGGGTCTGGGTACTGTCGGGATCACCTACAAAAATTATGGTGTCAGCGTCGATTTTACGCCAACGGTCCTGTCTGACGGGACCATCAGCATGCATGTCGCACCGGAAGTCAGCTCCGTTTCTACCGAAGCGTCGGAAGGGGCGTATTCCATTTCCGGCAGCAGCGTTGTTCCCGCCATCCGAACCAACCGGGCTGATACGACCATCCAGCTTGCTTCGGGTCAGAGCTTTGCGATTGGTGGCCTGATTTCAAACGACGCCAGCAATACTATCTCCAAGGTACCGGGGCTGGCGGATATTCCGGTACTTGGATCGCTGTTTCGCTCCACGTCGTTCCAGCGTAACGAGAGCGAGCTGCTGATTGTCGTCACGGCCTATATCGTTCACCCGTCCGATCGTGTTCCGGCGCTGCCAACCGATTACATCCGTCCGACATCCGCCATCGAGGCGCTGCTGCTCCGACGCTCGGCGGCCGCCGCGACGGATGCGCCCGATCCCACACGTATGCCCCATCTTCAGGGTGCGGCCGGGTTTCTTTACGAATGAGATACGCGCTGTCCGCCCTTCTCGCACTGTCACTGGCCGGATGCACCTTCAGCGGCACCCGTTCGTCCGGCTCGCCTCCTCCGCTTCTTCTGGACGTCAACCAGCATCGCATTCTTCTTGACGCCGCCAACGCAGACAGTGCGCTCGATGCCGCGCTGAGCAAACTGGGCGATCCGCGCGCTGTTCACGCCACGATCAACGGTGCAAATCCGCAGATTACTGCTCTCGTGACGCATGCGCTCGTCCGTGCCGGTGTGGAACCGGCGCGGATCCGCGTGGTCCACGATGCGTCCGACACACTCGTCCTCAGGGCGTATGTCGTAGCCCAACCCGATTGTCGTCAGGCCATCCGACCGACCTGGACGGGAGACACATCCGACAGCCTTTATCCCCTTGGACAGTGTCTTCAGGCGGCAGCACTCGCCGCGGAAATCGCCAATCCGGGAGATCTGCTGGAGCCCGCCCATCTGCAACCGGCGAATGGCGCGCGGTTTGGGCGCGTTGTGGAATTGTGGGAATCGGGGATGGATCGCACTTCGCAGAACAGAACGCCTGCGACGTCGAATTTCCCGTCCGCCGTCGGTGGTGGAAGCACGGGGGGAGCCAGTTCGTCTGCGACGACTGGAAGCGACACCCCGGCAACATCCACAAACACCACGACGCAGACTGATGCGTCTCAGTCTCCCGCAGCGGACGTGGCGGCATCCACGCCCTGAGCGGCGTGCAGGAGCGTATAGAACCGCATATTCTGCTGGATCTGTTCGCTGCTGAGGGCCGCTGAGCGTGCGGATTGCCGCGCGTCCGATAATTTGCCCTCAAGAGCGTAAACAATCGCCAGATTTCCATCGATCGTGGAGAGCGACGCCGCTGAAGCCCCGCGCTCCACGGCCTGCGTCCGCAGGGCCAGAAGCTCGGTCAGCGCCTGGTGAGGCTGCCCTCCAAGGGCTTCCGAAAGGGCAAGATCATTGGCGGCAGCGATATTGTTCGGGTCGATCCGCAGCGCATCACGATAACTCTGGCGCGCGCCCTGTGCATCTCCGGAAATTTCATAGGAAATTCCCAGCGCCACACGCAAAGGAGCGGAATTGGGGTTCTGCTGGATCACGGGGAGGAGAACCCCGATCGCTTCCTGTGACCGCTGTGCGGTATTGAGCAACTGGGCAAGCAGCAGTGCAAGACGTACACGCTCGGCAGACGTTGCGTTGGCCTCTGCACCATGAATGGCTTCGATCGCCTCGTTCGTCCGCCCCTGATGCATGAGCGCTTCGACATAAGGCCCGACATAATCCGGCTGTCCGGGGCGCAGTGCAACGGCTCGGCCATAAAAAGCGGCGGCGGTGGTCCAGTCTCCGCGTGCGCGCGCACTGTCGCCGACTTTCATCATGGTCTCGGGGTTTCGCGCCGCCTGCCGCTCCCGCGCGACATCCTGTGCGTTATGTGAAGCGTTTGAGACACAGCCGGCAAGAGGCACCGTCAGCGTGAAAGCAAGGAACACAGCACGTGACGGAAAAGAAACCCGCATGGAAAAACTTTCGTAACGAAGCGCAGAACAGATCTGAGGGGCGCAACCTATCAATCTTATCCGATGCTGACGATTTCAGGCGGCCTTCTGAAATATGGAATTTTTTTGACAGGGCCCAAAAGCCTGATTTTCATCAGATTATTATGGTTCCGTGAAACCGGAACAGCGCTTTGTAAATGTCAAAACCAGATCAGGATAAAGACAGACTGCTCTCTTACAGAATGAAAGCACGCCGATTTGCCCCTCTGTCCCGGTCTTTCAGCATTTCGGTGATGAACGCAACATTGATTTATAGAGAGAGCCAGAGATGCCCGGTAGAATCGGATCCAGCGAAATTGAGCCGCATACGCCTGTAACCCACGTGGGCGGCAGCACCTCCACCCCGCAGAGCGAAATTACGGGTTTCAACGAGACCCTTCACAACACGGCGCCGAGACCCACCAGCTCCGTTTATTCGCAGGATTCGGGAATGCATCCCGCGTCGATAGCGTCTGAACATGCGCCGACTACGCACACCCCTCATACTGAAACCGAGACTGTCACCGCAGAACCGAAAGCAAAGCCTGCCAAGTCCAAAAGCGACCAGGCAAAAGATTTCGGTGATAAATTTGACAAGATCCTGAAGCCTCTCACCGTCACGCTGGGCTCTACCGCACAGATTGCCAGCCTGATTTCTTTCGGCCAGGCTCAGGAAGCCAAGAACAAGGACTCTTCCAGCAGTTCCAGCGCAAAGGACACGGCAACGAGCGGCGACGCTTCGGGCACCGATGCTTCCGGCACGACCGGACAGCTGCCGGATCTGGCCCCCATTCCCTCGCAGCAGACGTCCTGAAACCTGCGCGCACTTCTCTTCCCGGTCATAATTTCTGACCGGGAAGAGTTTTTATATCCGTTCGTCAAAAAACGTCCCGATCTATTTCGAGACTTCCTGAACGGCACTTCCCCGGAAAATTCTGACAGTCCGATGGCCTGCACTTGGCCCGCTGAGGGACTGGATCGTCTGGCTGATGCGATCGCGCAGATCGGGCGGTCCGAAGACGCTGACGGAACGCCCGCGATCATCGGTGTGGACCGAATAATGGGGCTCGAGCATTTTCTTCGCGTCTACAGCCCGCATCAACGCCGCATAAGACACACCACCCAGCGGAAAAGACTGTGTCGTCGTCGCGGATGATGGCGTGACGTGCAGCGTATTGCCGTCATAATACCAGTCCAGCCTGTATTCGGTAGACAGCGCATTCAGGAATGCTAGCGGCGTCTCGGCGGTGAAACCGGAGCGCACATTCCCCTGAATGGATGGGTCCACGACGACACGCAGATTCACGTCTTCACAGAACTGGGTCAGGACGTCGGGCAAAGTCTGATGGATGACCGTATAGCGTCCCTGATCGGGTAGCGGGAGCGGCTCGGCCCGGACGCTATGCGGCAGTGCCAGCACCACAGAGCTCAACACCACAGAGGCCCGCAGAACGCCGGAGAGAAATCGCTGGTGCAGCGTCGCCGTCTTTTCTGAACTGCAATTGGAGTTCTGCTTCATCTGTTCTTCTATAGACCGCGCGCAGAGGCCCGACAATTCTTGCCGAACGCCTGAAGGCACTTTCGGACAACTCGTTTGAAGGTCAGGTTCAGATCAGCTTTCGTCCCTAGGCTTGATCCCGATAGGTCCGGGCCTGTTGCAGGAAATTGTTCGGGGTCGCAGGTATGACAGGCATTACGGGATTGGATGCGACAGCGCTGGCCCAGCGCTCCCTCACCGACCAGACGAACGGCATGGCCGCAAGGGTGCCTGCGCCCGGCGACGATCAGATTGCCTTCCTGCAAAGTACACCTGCCCGCCAGACATACGAAACGCAGTCCCTCTCCACGACAGACACACTGGGGGACCAGATCCTGTCCGGACTGGGGCGGATCAGCAGCGCTTTTTCCACGCTTAATACGCTGGCGCCGACTGTTATTCCGACGACGGGAACGGAACACCTGGCTCTCCCACAGGGCAGCGTCGGAACAGCGGGACTTTCAGGCGCTTCCAGTGCTGTTTCCACAGGCAAGACAGACGCAAAAACCGCCCCTCTGAACAGTCTGTTCGAGAAAGTCGAGCAGGAGGGGATTGCGATGTACAACGAGGCCCTGACGCGACAGATGGCATTCACCAACTCCGAATTCGAAACCCATATCATCACCGTGTCGTCACAGAACATGACCTCCACGCTGAAGAGCCTCCTCACACAGGGAGGCTGAGACCATGTTCCGTATCCGACGTCTGTTTCTCACCTTTCCCGCCCTGCTCCTTCTCCTCTCCCTCACTGCGTGTCAGACGGTGCTCTACACTGAGCTTTCGGAACGTGATGCGATGGAGATGATCGCCATCCTTCTGCAGCACGGGATTTCAGCCACCCGTCTGATCGCCAAGGACGGCAGTTCCACTGTGGAAGTGTCGGAACGGCATGTGGCGGATGCCGTCTCCATCCTGCGCAGCAGTCATTATCCCCGCAACGGATATGACAGCATGGACAAGATCTTCCAGCAGCAGGGCATGATCAGCACTCCCACGGCCGAGCGCGCCAAACTGTATTACGGCATCAGTCAGGAGCTTGGGCACACGCTCAATGACATTGATGGCGTGATTGATGCGCGTGTTCATATCGCGCCTGCCGCGAGCGATCCGGTGACGGGTGTGGACAAACCGGCCACGGCATCGGTCGTCATCCGGTACGATTCCGGAACGGCTGTGTCGGGACTGCTCCCCAAGATCAAGCTGATGGTTGCCAATGCCGTTCAGGATCTGGCCTATGACCGGGTGTCCGTCATTCTTCTGCCGGTCGCGGTTCCCCATCTTCCGCCGGTTCAGACGGAATGGATGAGTCCGCTCGGCTGGACCGGATGGTTTTTCGCTTTTGCCTTCCCTGCCGGATATGGCGCCAGTCTCCTGTGGCGGCGCTTTCGCAGGAAACCGGTGGCGACCACGACGGAACTGGCCATCGTGCCGCGTGAGGCTGCGTGACCGTAGCCCACAGCATGAGCACATCTTTAGGGTCAGACTATAGTCAGATGCTGGCGAGTATCCACCCGTCCCATCTGCAACTGCGCCTGCCGATGCTGCACCGCGATACGGTCCAGAAACTCCAGACCTGTTCGAGACTGTCAGACCGTCTGATTGAATTGCTGGGTTGTGAGGGGCTTCCACCGGCCCACGCTCCACAAGGTCCGCTGGAAGCACTGGCGCTTCAGCCAGAGGATCGTCTTCAGAGCGCAGGACGTCGTATGGGCGCTGTCGTCCACTGGCGCAGTCTGGCCAAACAGGTGGACCGTCAGGCAATTACGGTCCTTGATACCGCATTGGACGAAGGCGTCAGGCTGTTTGGTATCCGCAACGGGGCTCACTGGGCGCAGGCCGGTCTGTCAATCCCGTCCGCAGGCGCACCAACCGAACCCGACAGGGATCTTCCCGGCCTCGCAAGAGCCGTCACCGACTGCGGCTGGTCCTGTCTGATCCGTTGGCGCGACAGTCTGGCCGGAGATTACGGGCGTCTCGCCACACTGAAACTGCCCGCAAGGACCCTTCTGCCCGCAGCCTCCAGCGCGTACGATCCGATTATCCTGAAAGTCGCGGAAGGGATTGCCGCGCATGTCTGAACGGATGTTTTCGCGAATGCGGCCTTCCACGACGGTCTTGCGCCCTGAAGACATGAGCGCCTGGTGCGACGCGTCCCTGGCCTATGACACCGCCGTCCGCAACGCCACGATGCTGCTGTCCGCCACACGGAACGCCTATAATGCGGAATGTCGACGTGGCTATCAGACCGGCCATGACAAAGCCTCAGCAGAAATGGCGCGTCGTCTTCTCGTGACGGACGAAGCGGTCGCAAAAGTGCTTCGGGATCTGGAAACGAGCCTTCCGGCCATTGTGACGGACGTCGTGACGGATCTGTTCGGGCGGCTTGATATCGGGAGCGCTCTTCCGGCCGCCATCAGGCATACACTAGGGAAAATCAGGCATGGTACGCTCGCCACGCTACGGGTGGCGTCCGACTGTGCTGACATCCTGCGCCCGGTCGTGGAAGACCTGACGGTCCATAATCCCGGCCTGCGTCTTGAGATCGACCCGATGCTGTCGCCCGGACGGTGTGTGCTGGAGAGCGAACTGGGCGTGGCGGAACTGGGCGTCGACGCCCAGCTTGCCGTGCTGCGGGAACATCTCAGCGCACAATGGATGCAGCATGACTGACATCCCACTCACGCCGCCTTCTCAGGCTCCGGGCGACACGGTTTCCATGGACGGGATCATGGATGCCGCGCGCCCGGCTGTGTCTCTCGCCAGTGCGCTGGAAGCGGACTTCGTCCGCCTGCACATGTTTCAGCAGACGGATAGAACGCTGCCGGAGCAGGACCCGCCCCCTGAAAACGCGGAACAGGCTGTTTCCCGTCCCGATCCCGAAACACAGGACGCCCGGGCCGATCAGTCCGAAGCGTCTCTCATCAAGCGCGATCCGGCTTCTGAAAACCCGGAACTGAAAGACACGCCCCGTCTTTCTGGCGCGCCCGTGACGCAGGACCGGAAGGCTGATTCTCTGCCCCGGATGCAGGTGAGCCACGATCCGTCACAGACAGCCGATCATGTTATCGCGCGGATGAAAACCCTCCTGCCCATGCTCCGCTCACGGGCGGCGGGGATCGACACACATCCGATGCAGGGGCGCGTCGTGAGCGCCACCGGAACCATTATCCGCGCCATTCTGCCGAATGTGGCCGTGGGCGATCTGTGCCGGTTGCAGAACCGCGACCGGGACTGGTCCCTGGATGCCGAAGTGGTGGGGCTGGACGGCAACGAAGTCCTCATGACGCCGATGGGCGGTCTCGAAGGCGTCTCAGTGGACACGGAAGTCGTCACGACCGGAGGGCGACGCAGCTTCCCGGTCGGCGAACGGCTGCTGGGCCGGGTTCTCGATGCGCTCGGCACGCCGATTGATGGTCTGGGACCACTGCCAGCCGGACCATCACGTTCCGTTCAGGCCGCACCACCTCCCGCGATGGAGCGTCAACCAATCGACCGGCCGCTACCCGTCGGGCTGCGGGCTTTGGACGGCTTGCTGACCTGTGGCGAAGGGCAGCGGCTCGGGGTGTATGGCGAGGCCGGGGCGGGTAAATCCACGTTGATGTCCGCCATTGTCAAAGGCAGCTCCGCCGATGTCGCAGTCGTGGCGCTGGTGGGCGAACGCGGCCGCGAAGTGCGCGAGTTCGTCGAGCATAATCTGGGGGCGGACGGACTGAAAAATGCTGTCCTGATCGTCGCCACCTCCGACCGGCCCGCCGCCGAACGCGTCGTCTGTGCTCAGGCCGCCACGACTGTCGCGGAATATTTCCGCGATCAGGGGCTGAAGGTTCTGCTGTTCGTGGACAATGTTACCCGTTATGCCCGGGCCCTGCGCGAGATCGGGCTGGCTGCCGGGGAGCCACCCACACGGCGCGGTTTTCCCCCTTCGGTTTTCGCGGCCCTGCCCCAGCTCATGGAGCGCGCGGGCATGGGCGTGAGGGGGTCGATCACGGCATTTTATACCGTGCTGGTCGAGGACGGGATGGATGATCCGATTGCCGAAGAAACACGCGGCATTCTGGACGGCCATGTCATTCTGTCGCGCGCACTGGCGGCGGCGGGGCATTATCCGGCCATTGACGTCCTGACCAGCCGGTCGCGCGTGATGTCTCTCGTAACCGATCCTCGGCATCAGGCTGCGGCCACGAAAATCCGGAGCCTGTGGGCGAAATATCAGGAGATCGAATTTCTGTTGCAGGTCGGCGAATACAAGCCCGGCGGCGACGCGCTGGCGGACGAGGCTATTGCCAAAATCGGCGCGCTGCGGGGTTTCCTGCGTCAGGGCAACGACGAGCGGACATCCTTTGCGGAGATGCTGGAATGGCTGAACCGTCTTTGCGCCTGAACCCGCAGGCAGCGGGACAGCTTGTGACGCTGCGCCAGCGCCGTGCCGCAGAGGCGCGTCAGCTTCTGTCGGCGGCAACGTCGCAGGCCGATCAACGTCTGGTGCGCCTCAACCACGCCAGACAGACCCTGTCCGACCATCAAACACATCAGCTTCGGGTTCAGACGGAGATCGCCGCACGCGCACAAAATGCGCCGGTCAGCGCCGTGCTGCTGCGTCGGGATCATGAGCATATCGAAGAGCTCGCCCGTCACGAAAAACGCCTGAAAGATGGGATCGCCCAAGCGGAACGGGACGTCGAAAAAGCCCGGCAGCTCGCCGCCGCCACACGGCGCCTCCTGATGCAGTACGAACAGCGCGAAAAACAGGCACGCGACCTGCTGGAGCGCGTTCTGACAGAACGCCGCACGGCGCAGGAACAGCGCGAGGAGCAGGACATCGCGGAACTTGCCATGATGCGCCAGAGCAGCGGACGCCTCATCCGCCAACGCAGCACAATGTCGCGGTTCAACGCTCCATGACGCTGTCTCTACCGCGCGCGATACATCGCCTTACACCGAGGCCGCTGGGCTATGACGCTTCGGCGGCAGGTCTGCTCGGACGGCATGACTTTGTCCTACTGTTGGGCGAAGAGCGGCTTTCGGTGCGCTTTATGCCGCCGATCCCCTTACCAGCGCGCTGGAGTACGGTCTGCTTTCGGATCGGCGACGTGGAAGGAGAGTGCCTTTTCCCTCACGAGATCCTTCAGAGGCTGGTTTCGCTGGCGGAGCCGAAGCCTCGCGCCCCGATGGAAGCGCCGGCAGCCCTGCTGCTGCTTGAGATGTTGCTAGATCAGGGCCTGATGGTGCTGGAAGCTGCGATAAACGCGCCGATCCGGTTTGCGCGGATCGAACCCGCGCGGGAATCCATATCTCACGCTACCCCTCTGGTCGAAATCGGATTTGAGGCCCGTTTTGACACAGCGGACAGCTTTTACGGACTGATTCGTCTTCCTCCGGCATTAATGCCTGAACTGCACCGTCTTGCACCGTCGCTTGTGCGCCGGTTTCCCGATCCGCCGGTGATGTTGTCTCTGAGGATCGGCAGCGTTCTGGTCTCGCCCGCAGAACTCATGACGCTCGGCCCCGGTTTCGGACTGGTTCTCGGAACGGCGGCACAGGTCCGGCATGTGATTGTTGCGGGCGACGTGCTGGGCGCAGCGGTTCGGCCTGACGGTAGCAGGATTGTCTTTGAGGGCGGGTTTGTGCCTCTCGCCCGGATTTGGCCAGCAGATTGGAACAGCATGACTGAAACACCCCCGTCCTCCGTGAGCGAACCGCACCAGCCCACAACAGTCGAAGCGTCTGCAATCGAGCAGCTTCAGATCTCCCTGACCTTCGAACTGGCGCGGATGCCGGTCTCGTTGGCCGAACTGAGGACGATCGGAGAAGGACATGTGATTGATATCGGCGCGCTCACGGAACGTTCCGTGTCGATCATGGCCAATGGCCGCCGCATTGGCGAAGGCGAACTCGTGGACCTCGGGTCCTCCGTCGCCATCCGGGTGACGCGGATCATCACCGCATGATCGGCTCCACCAATCTCGTCACGGCCCTCGTCCTGACCCTTGGGTTCGGCGTCCTGATCCTCGCGGTCATCACCACCACGTCGTTCGTGAAAATCTCGGTCGTCCTGTTCCTGCTGCGCACCGCGCTCGGCATCCAGCAGTCGCCGCCGAATATCGTGCTCTATGCGATCTCGCTGATCCTCACGCTCTTCATTTCCGCGCCTCTCGGCCACGACATCTACAAGGCGGCCATGGAGAGCGACCAGAAATACGAGACGTTGACGGATTATGTGGATGCCTATGAACGCGTGCAGGCGCCCGTCGCCCAGCATCTGCTCCGCTTCACACAGGCACCCGAACGCAATTTCTTCATGAACGCCACCCAGCGCCTGTGGCCCGAGGACATGCGCGACAGCCTGACGCCGGAATCTCTCCCGATCCTTCTCCCGTCCTTCCTGACGGGAGAACTCAAACGCGCGTTCGAAATTGGCTTCCTGATCTATCTGCCGTTCATCACCATTGACCTCGTCGTCACCACGATCCTGATCGCGATGGGCCTGTCCCAGGTGCAGCCCAACACGATTTCGGTTCCGCTCAAGTTGCTGCTGTTCGTTCTGGCCAGCGGCTGGACACGCCTGCTGCACGGGCTGGTAATGAGCTATGCGTAGGCCCTCGCGGCGCGCACATCTGCGGGAGAACACCGCCTGTGGATGATGCGGCCCTCACACAGGAACTCTCTTCCGCGCTTTTCCTGTTCGCCTCGATCGCGGGGCCACCGCTGGCCATTGCGCTGGTGGTCGGGCTTCTGATCGGGCTTCTGCAGGCCGTAACGCAGCTTCAGGACCAGACAATGCCGCTGACCTTCAAGGTCGTCGCAGTCTGCGCGACGCTGGTGCTTATGGCCTCGACGCTCTTCCCGCCTCTGCTGGCCTTTACCGAACACGTCCTGACCGATTTTCCGGCCATGACGCGCTTCTGAGCCGTGCCTGCCACTGACGCCCTTGTTGTTCTGCAACAGATGATGCCCTGGTTGAGCGCCATCGCGCTGGCGATGAGCCGCCCGGCGGGGGCGGCCATCGTGTTGCCGGTCTTTACACGCATGCAGCTTGGCGGCCCCATCACGGGGGCTATTGCCTTCGCGCTCGCTATTCCCGCAACCCCCATGATCCATGCCGGACTGCTCACCAATCCCCGCTCCCTGATGGCGCTCGGTATGCTCGGGGCCAAGGAAATGGTGATCGGCGTCATCATCGGTTTGCTCATCGGTCTGCCGATCTGGGGCGTGCAGTGCGCGGGCGAACTGCTCGACACCCAGCGTAGCGCAACGCAGGGTCAGGCTGAAGATCCGGGAAGTGGCAATCAGGAGTCCACAACCGCCGGGTTTTTTGCCCTTGCCGTCACGACGCTGTTTGTCCTGTCAGGGGGGCTCAATCTTCTGGCCGCTACGCTGTTGTCGTCCGAAACGCTCTGGCCTCCGCTCGCTCTGGCGCTAGCGCCGCAGCCGGGGTTCGGCCTGCTCCTGCTGGGTCTGCTTGACCGGCTGGAAACCGTGAGCCTTTCAATCGGCGCTCCCGTCATGCTGGCGATGCTGCTGTGTGAGGCGAGCGTTATTCTCCTGATGCGCGCCATCCCGAAACTGCATCTCTATGATCTCGCCCCGAACCTGCGCAATCTGGTCTTCATCCTGATGATGTTCGGCTACTGCGCGTGGCTCGTGTCATACATGAGGCATGATCTTGTCGCCTCGCGGGATGTTCTTGGCACTATGCACCAACTGCTGAAGCCATGAGCGGTAGCAGCAGCGAGGAAAAATCGCTCCCGGCCTCTACCAAGAAGCTCGCGGATGAACGTCGCAAAGGCCATATCGCCAAGGCTCCGGATCTTCAGTCCGGAGTGGTGACCATCATCCTGATCGGCTGGCTTCTGCTGCGGCGAAACGCGATTGCCATCCATCTGCAAGCGATGATGGATGCGGTCGGGAATGCTCTCACGATGGATTTCAGATCCGGGATCGCAAGCGTGGGTCAGGCCCTCAGGACCATCTGCCTCGAAGATGCCCTGACCCCTCTCGCTCTGGCCGTCGTCACGGGCATTCTCGTGCGGCTGCTGACCAATGGCGGATTTGTCTTCGCACTCGACCCTGTGATGCCGAAATTCGAGAAAATTAATCCGGTTTCGGGGTTCGCAAACCTCTTCAAGGCCCGGACTTTCGTGGATCTGGGCATGTCACTGGTCAAAGTTCTGTTTTTCGGTGGAACACTTGCGCTGATTATTCATGGTGCGATTGGCGGCCTCGTCCGTGTACCCGAGGCCGGGATTACCGAACTACCCCGCATTCTCTTCACGCTCCTTATGCCGATCTTCGGTGCAGCCTGTATTTTCTACATGGTTGCCGGCGTGATCGACCTGCTGATCCAGCGGCAGATGTTCCTCAAGGAAATGCGGATGACGCCCACCGAGGCAAAGAACGAACGCAAGGAAAGCCAGGGTAATCCGCTCATCAAGCGCCAACAGCGCCGTCTTCAGAGTCAGGCCCGTCGCAATACGGTGCCGCTTGGTCCGAAGCAGGCCAGCGTCATGATCTGTGGAGACACAATCTCTATCGGCCTGCGCTACCAACCGCCTCAAACGCCGCTTCCGCGCATTGTCTGTCGGGCGCATGGAGAACAGGCAGAGATCTATCGCACAATCGCTCAGGAGAGCCATATTCCTGTTGTCTGGGATTATGAACTTGCGCGAAACCTTGCGGAAAAATTCAAACCCGGAACAACAATCACGCCTGAATTTTTCCAGCCGGTTGCGCGTATTCTTCAGAACCTTCCCTCGTAACGTCGTCAGGGCTCAAATCAGGCTGACGTCAGCTTTGCATCGTAAACAGACTGTGCAGAAAAACGCGGCCATGAATCCGTTTGCCATGCCCGCTTTCAGCCGCACGATGAGGACGACATGAGCACTTCAATCACGCCCGACACCCAGAGCCTGATCCAGGAACTGATGGCCGCAATGCAATCCGGAAGCCTCTCTTCCGGGACTGGAAGCGCGACTGGCGCAGGCCAGAGCAGCGGGACCCAGAACACGCAGGAAGAAGCCAAACTTGCAGAGGTCTTTCAGGAACTCATGGCCCTGCTGAAGCAGGGAAACAAGGAAGACTCAACAAGCCCCGGCTCCGATACGGCAAGCCCGGCCATTTCTCCGGTTGCCTCTCCGGCGGCTGGATCTTCCGCCTCCGCAACACCGGCCGCAGGATCTACGTCGCCCACAACCCCGGCTTCGAGTGACGCGTCCAGCTCCGCTGCCGCAACGTCTGGCACGTCCAGCACCAGTGCAGGAGACGGCCCCAACACGACCACCATCACAAATACCAGCAATCACGACGAAAAGATCGGTCAGTTTCTCAATGGCGGCTCCACGACCCAGCCCACAGCCGAGATCGACCTCAAACCCGGCCAGACCGGCACGCTGAAATACGAGAATGGCCAAGGCGGCTATGACGCCGAAGCAGACTCGTCCGGCAATTTCCAGTCCACCGCCAGCCGCCTCGAATTCTATGCGGATGCCAAGGGCGTCAATAACGACGATGTCAGCTATATCGACGGACGAAACGCCTCCATCAAGGTTTCTGACGGCAACGGCAAAACCGCAGGCGATAGCCAGAGCATTGCTAACAGTGCCCCTTCCGATGCCATCACGAAGGACGCAGGTGGGCGTGCGACCGTAACCGGATGGTATGACGGCTCAACGCAGGGCATGAAAGACGGCGGAGCCTATATGGAGTCAAAGCTGGGCACCGGGAACGCCTATATCCATCCGGATGACGATCGTAACGCGACCAGTTCCAATCCGATGACTATGGCACAAGATACAAGCCAGCATTACACGGCGGACTTCGGAGACGCCTGATCCGGCATCAGACGAAACAGCCATGAACCGGGGCAATATTGCCCCGGTTCATGGCTTCTGCTTTCAGAACATCAAACCGGAACGCAACCAGAGTGGCGTAACACGGTCTCTCTACTCAGGCTTCGCCTGTATTTTTGTGCTGCTGCACAATTGGGTCGCCCTGGCCCATGCTGTAAAGATTATAGCCATAATCGGCTGTATCCAGACCAGTCATAAGTCCGTTGCCGACTTTTCCAGCAGCACTTTTGAGAATGTCGCCAATCGAAGATGCTCCCTTCTCCGCACTCTGCGTAACGCCTTCGGCCGTGCGGGCCGCTGCTTCCGCGCCATCCACTTCGGGCGCGATTTCGGGGACAAAGAGCAACGCCGCATCGCTGGCAACGCCTTCGAACATTCCGCCAAGATCTTTCAGACCCTGACTTTTGTTTCCCTTGGCAAACTGGTCGATCATGCCGACACCATCCGTCAGCGGAGAGACCATAGAAGACAGGAAGTTACCCATTCCCGTCTCAAACTTGTCCCATCCTTTGGCGGCCTTCGTGCTGCCACGATCAATCGTGCCTTCACCGAATTCTGCCTCGAACTCCGCAGCGTCCTTCTTCGAGACCTTGCCTGCCCCCATCTGTCCGATCTGGCTTCCCAGTGCCGCAGCATCCGCATCGGAGAATGCCCCGCCATAACTGGCCGCCTCCTCACCAGCAACTTCCAGATCCTGCGCCATGGCATTGCCATTCTTCTTGCTGGCATCGTTCGAAAACTGCTGGGCCAGAGAAGGATCTGTCTGCTCCAGATCAGACATGGCCTGCTGTGTCGCGGTCGACAAAGCACCACTTCCTGCCTGAAGGATCGTTTCCTTACCCGGACCGTCAGACGTCTTGGATTTGATACCCTTCACGATCTGCGCAATCGGGGACGTATCTTCGAGGAATTTGAGGATCGCATGACCGGCACGGGTCTGGCCGCCCTTGATATAACTTCCTCCCAGAACCTCTTTCGCCTCGGTTCGCTCTTTCTTGCTGATCCGTCCGCCGCCATTATTGTTTGCCAGTGACTGCGCACCGGAAATCGCCGCAATCGCCTGACTCTTGGTCAGATCGCCATCTTTGTAAGCTTGAAGCTCATCCTCGACGAGACTGTTGCCGTTTCCGGACTCTCCGGCTGTCATGATCTTTGAAAACAAGGCAGGATCGCTCTGCTGAAGCGTATCCATTCCCTGTTCCAGATTTTCATTATAGGCAGCGTTCTTGTCGGCTTTCTTCCCCGTCTTGGTACTGTCCGCACCAGCCTGTTCCAGTTCAGTGCCAACAACCTGCCCCCCGGATGCCGTGCCCCCCGCCGCAATCGACCCAATCAGCATATCCACACCCCATCAAGACAGAGAAAAATCATTCTGTCCCTGACGCTAAAAGCCGATGCTGACGTCAACCTGTCTGTACAGAGCCATACCAAATTTTGAGCTTGTTATTTCGCCATCCTACGGCCTTTTCCAGACAAGCAAAACCCCGCTAAGCCGTTGACTTAGCGGGGTTTCAGAAACTGTAAGTGGTTGCGGGGGCCTGCAACCAAAGAAAACTGCTGCTTGTCAGCGGGTTCGTAGAGAGGCTCGCCGCATGACATAGTCGATTGATAAACAATCGTTTTTATCAATATTCTATCTCGCTGTGACCTCTTTCGATCAGACCGTGTCAGTCAGCCAGTCCTCGGTTCGAAGACCCTCTACCCGCTGAAATTCTCGTAGATTGCCGGTCACCACAATCAGCCCTCTGCTCCGGGCATGCCCGGCAATCATGAGGTCATATGGACCTTTGATACGGCCATTCCGTTCAAGTTCGGCCCGAATGTCTGCCGTATGGGCGGCCGCTTCACTGTCGAATGGCAGGATCGCCAGCCTTGCCGCAAAGTGCTCGACCTCACGTCTTGTGCGCACGGGATCAGACGAGCGTTCCGCGCCATAAAGCAGTTCATACAGAACCACGTCCGAGATGCAGAGTTCCTCCGCACAGCTGTTGAACCTCGGACGCAACCCCTGCGGCCGATCTCGCAATACCCGGATACAGAGGTTCGTATCCAGCAGGTAACGCAGCATTCAGAGCGCCTCACGTCCCTGCATGACCGGCTGGTTCCGCTCTCCCAGATCCACCCCGGGAGCCGCAAAGAAATCATCCCACGCTGCGTCAGCGGGGGCGATGATCCGTCGTGAACCTTCGGACACAATGACGACGTCACGCACCTGCTCCCCGAAGGCGACCATCTTCGGCAGACGCACTGCCTGCGAGCGGTTGGATAGAAAGAGTGTCGTACGGGTCAGCATCAAATATTACTCCCCATGGATATGCATCATGTATATCCCATTTCAACAAAGATGTCCCCTAATTTCGGGCCCCTCCGCACCACATGCCTACAATCCGGACAGGTGATACAGTGGCCCTTCCGCCTGCCCCATGATGGGATCGCTCTCCTCTCTCCCGGAAAGATAAAAAGACAGCATTCATGACAGACAGGCCACGAACACAAAGTGACGCTTTCGCCCGGGCAAAAGAACGGGGTCGCCACCTGGGAGCCACCATTCTGTCAGATCCGGACATGCTGACGGGTGAGGCTTTTGCCCACCGCCTCGGCCTCACTGTCTCAGACCTGCGTGATCTGAAACAGACCCATGCTGTCCTCGTTCTGCCAGATCCGTCACCACGGGGATCGCGCTATCCGGCCTGGCAGATCGACGCGACGGGACAGCCCTTCCCTGTCATGCCCGCACTTTTCGATACGCTGGGCGACAGCGGATGGACCATTTACCGCTTCCTGACGCAATCTCAGCCCGAACTTGCGGGTCAGACAGCCTTGGAAGCGCTTCGCGATGGCAGGAACGCACTGGTCGTCCGGTTTGCCCACAGCATTGCGGCAGGAACCTTCGCCTGACCGCCCTGCCGATCGAACCTCTTCACTTTACCCCTCGCACACCCTACGGGCTCGCAAAGTGAAGCTTACCCCCGGCTGCCGGAGGCATGGCAACGGGCCCGATCATTCGCAACAGCTTCAGCACAGCCTGGTGCGTGCATGGACATGATGGAAGCCGAGCATGACAGAAACGGTCTAACCCGGGCAGAGGAATTTTTTACGAGCGTTTTTTCTACGAACTCTTCTGTCGTATCCGTCCCGCATATGTATGGCGGTGCCGGTATGGATTTCTGGCGGACCAGCCATGCAAGTTCCCGGCTACGGCAGCGGCTGAAAAGACGGCACCATGACAGCCAGATGATGGGGAAAAGCAGAGGGTATGCAGAAAAAACGATCTTTGGAGTGGTTATGTGACGCAGGATTGCCTGCTGACACGCCAGCGCACCATGGCCCTGAACCGATACTGCAGATTAGTAATGAAAAAGGAAACCGGTATGACGGATGATGAAGTGCTGGCGCATTTTACGGTGGGCAGGCCAGATTTTCAGACAGCGGCATCCAACCTGACCGCAGAGGAAAAAAGCTGTCTCTGTGCCATAGCCCGTATTGTCCATGATGTAGGAATGGACTGGTATTTTACCGAAACGCCAGGAGATTATTTCAGGATTGGTTGCAAGACCGTTGCCGATTATCTCGCAGGGCGGCACGGCAAGGCATTTGGCTACCTATTGAATACAGGTGGTGGGTGCCGGTTATCTTTCAACAATGCATTGTGCAAGGATCTTGGAATAGAAGAGGGAAAGAAGTTTCTCCTGAACCCTGAATGCGTAAGCATTACCAGAAAAATAATTGATGAAAATAGGTCAGTTATTGAACGCAAGTGGCGCGGTGTCGGCCTGTGGCCCGATGCCTATCGCAAAGAAGAGCAGCCCTCGACCGCCCCACACGACACAACACCAGAGAAAAAAGACGTCATGACCGATACTGCTGCCACCGATAATGCCGTGAACCTGATCTTGTACGGACCGCCGGGTACGGGCAAGACGTATGCTACGGCGGCCGAGGCAATAGCGCTGTGTGGCGTAACCGTGCCGGAGAATCGCGCGGACCTGATGGCGGCCTATCATCGCCTGATGCGCACAGGCCAGATCGAGTTTGTGACGTTCCATCAGTCCATTGCCTATGAGGATTTTATCGAAGGGCTACGTCCCCTGCAGGAAGTCACGCCATCCGGCGCGGAAGGTGGTCAGCCTGCCGCCGGTTTCACGCTTGCGCCACAGGATGGCGTGTTCCGACGGATCGTGCGCGCGGCATTAGGCGAAGTTGGGGAAGATGAAGAGGAGAACGTATTTTCTCTCGGCGACAGGCGTGTTTTCAAACTGTCCATGGGTGTGGCGAATAACCATGAAGATGCCCATATCTTTGAAAACGCCATCCGCGACGGTTACGCAATTATCGGGTATGGTGAAGTGGATTTCACCGCCCCCCGCTTTTCCAGTTCCGATGCCATTCTCAGGGGCGTGCAGGAGTCAGGGGTCACGGATAAGGTGCTCACCTCCTCGTCCGGATGGGTCAAGATGCCAAATATCTTTCGCAACCAGATGCGTATTGGTGATATCATCGTGGTCTCGCGCGGGAATACCCAGTTTCGCGCCATTGGCCAGGTCACGGGCGATTATTATTTCGAACCGCTGGAGACAAGGCCGGACTACGCCCATCGCCGCAGGGTAAAATGGGTGTGGGTGGACCCCAAAGGCCAGCCGGTCGGTAATATCTATGCCAAGGATTTTTCCATGGCGACCGTCTATCAACTCGGCCGCAGCCTGATCAACGTTCCAGCGCTGGGGCGGTATGTCAACGGACCACAGGACGCACCGCTGCCCGAACGCAAACCCTATGTCCTCATCATAGATGAAATCAACCGTGCCAATATTTCCAAGGTATTTGGTGAACTCATCACCCTGCTGGAGCCGGACAAAAGGTTGGGCAAGCCCAATGAATTACAGGTACGCCTACCCTATTCGGGTGATCAGTTCGGCGTACCGCCAAACCTGCATATCGTCGGCACGATGAACACGGCTGACCGCTCCATCGCCCTGCTGGACACGGCGTTGCGCCGCCGGTTCGACTTCCGCGAACTGATGCCTGACCCGACAAGACTGGAAACCGTAGGGGGTATCGACCTTGCCGCCGTGCTGCGCGCGCTCAATGAACGGATAGAATACCTGTTTGACCGAGAACACCAGATCGGGCATGCCTATTTCATTGGATGCCAGAACCGCGCCAGTATCGACAGGGTCATGCGTGACCGGATCATTCCCCTTCTAGCGGAATATTTCTACGAGGACTGGGACAAGGTTGCCGCCGTGCTGGGCGATGCGGATGAAGCGGAGGGCGACCACAAGGGCGGTTTCCTGATCCGTGAAAAGTTGCTCGTCCCCCGGGGGCTGGGACTGGAAAGCGAAGGTTCTTCACGCTACCGCTGGCGCGTGCGCACACCACAGGAAGGCTTTGATTACACAAAGGGGCTGCTGGGCGCATGATCCGCCGTACGGTTCTGGAATGGGACATCGTGCCCTATGGGCAAGGAGAGATGGAAATTCCCCGTGATGCTGCCGACCGCCTTGCCGCCGTGGCGGAAAGTGCCGCCATACCAGGCGCACTGCACTACCAGCGCAACGGGTTGCGGGCTAGTGGCGTTGTGGGGGTGATCGTGGCTCCGGGGGCCGAAGTGGAAATCCTGCCCAAGATCGAAACCCCGGGGCAGCACGGCGGGCAGGCGGCTGCCAGCATACGCAAGCATCTTGTACATATGCTGGCCGCAGTACTGGATATCAACGTGGCCGATGGTGACATGGCCCATCTGGACACGCAGAACGAGACCCTGCTGGAAGTGCTGATAAGGCTATTCTCCCGGCGCCTATGCGCAGTCGTGAAGCACGGCCTGCCCCGCCGTTATGTAAAACATGCCGATGATCTGCCCGCCATGCGAGGCAGGCTGGATGCCGCGCGGCAGTTCAGCACACTGGCGGTAAGCCCGCAGAAGCTGGCGTGCCGGTATGATGAGATGACCTGTGACATTCCCCTCAATCAGATCATGAAAGCGGCGGTGGAGCGTCTGCTGCGGCTAGCGCGCGCGGCGGATAACCAGCGACGGTTACGGGAACTGGCTTTCATCTATGCTGATGTTTCCGCCGTGCCCGTGGCGGCGCTGCGCTGGGACAGCGTGACGCTGGACCGTACTACCACACGCTGGCTGGCACCGTTCCGACTGGCACGGTTGCTGCTGGGGCAGCGGTTCCAGACGACATCGGGCGGGATGACCCAGGGTTTTTCCCTGCTGTTTGAAATGAATGTACTGTTCGAGAAATACATAGCCAGCAAGCTGCGGGGGGCACTGGCGGGCACGGGGCTGCACGTCACCACGCAGGGCGGCAGGCGATATGCCCTCTATACGCCTGATAAAAAGGGCGTGTTCCGGACCATTCCGGATATTCTCATCAGGCGCGGTGACAGGATCGTGCAGATCATCGATACCAAATGGAAACGCCTGGCCCAACAGGTTGATGACCCGAAACAGGGGATCAGCCAGGCTGATGTCTACCAGATGATGGCTTATGCCAGAATTTATGACTGCCCGCGCCTCATGCTGCTTTATCCGCATCATGCACGGTTGGGGGCAGCCCCGGTGCGCAATGCGCATTGTATTGCAACAGACACTGGGCCCGATGTACTGGAAGTTGCAACGGTGGACATGTTCGCTACGACCGGCCTGCAGAACAGGTTGCGCCAGCTTTGTGAGGCATGATGATGACCGGCTGCATCGACGCGCAACAACATTATGCAGCCGGCGTGGTGCTTCCCTGCCTGAAACCCGCAAGGAAAATTTGCATCGCGCATTCAAAGCACGGACGGATCATGCTCTCGATCCATGATGCTTCCGACACACAGGACAGGTTTTCCGCGCTGCCTGCCCTAGCGGCGAGGCGTCCTGCCCGCGCTTTTCGATGCGCTGGGCGATAGCGAATGGACCATTTACCGCTTCCTGATGCAATCTCATCCCGAACTTGCCGGTCAGACAGCCCTGGAAGCGCTTCGTGATGGCAGGGACGCACTAGTCGTCCAGCTTGCCCACAGCATTGCGGAAGGAACCTTCGCCTGACCGCCAGCCGGTTGAACCTCTTCACTTCACCCCTCGCACACCCTACGGGCCCGCAACGTGAAGCGTAACCCCGACTGTCCGGCTGCCGGTGTCATGGCAACCGGCCCGATCATCCTCCGCAGCTTCAGCACGGTTTCCGTATCATCCCTTTCCCTCAGCGCGCCGATCAGCTTGCGGGCCTGTGTCGTGAAGCGGCGTGGAGCCGTCAGAACCGCACGTTGGTGGGCGCCGGCAATCTGCAGGCTGGCACGCAACTGGGCCGCCCGATCTTCAAGTTGCTGCATGCGCGTCTTCAGCGCAGGCGTATAGAGCCCATCCTCGATTGCCATCATCACTGACTGGATACGCCCATCGACCACCACAAGCTCCTGGCGCTCCCGCTCCATCCGCCTCTCCTGCAGATCACCCTGCGCCTGTCTCTCCTGCTCCAGCGGATTTGCATGCAGCATGATCGTAACGGCGGCTTCCTCCAAAACCGAACGGATTTCCGCATCCATGACCCGTCTCTCCACCGTCCGGCGATTGTCACACGCCTTTTTCCGGGCATGCGCAGCGCAGCCATAGCGTTGCCGTCCGACATGAATGATCTCTCCGCCACACAGTCGGCAGGCCAGCAGGCGACACAGTCCGGAAGATGCCGGCAGAAGCCCCTGCTCCCGCGCCTTCGCAGCAATCCGCACGCCTTCGGCAATCGCCCGGCTGCGGTTTTCGATTTCATCCTGCCGTAACTGCACGGCCTGCCAGTGCGCATCACTCACGATCCGCAGTTCCGGCACCTCGGTCCGGATCCAGCTTTCAGGTGGGTTGGGTCGCGTCAGGCGGCGGCCTGTCTGCGGGTCCTTGAGGTAACGCTGCCTGTTCCAGACCAGCACTCCACGATAGAGTTCATTGTTGATGATCCCGGTGCCACGGCTGCGATGTCCCCGGATGGTCGTGCCGGACCAGAGCCGGTTTCGAGGCCCGCAAATATCCTCGGCGTTCAGTGCGACTGCGATACGTCCTGGCGTCTGGCCATCAGCGAAGCTCCTGAAGATTCGACGGATCACCGCGGCCTCACGTTCATTGATCTGTCGCGCCCCTTCCCCCAGATCGGTGGCGACATCATACCCATAGGCGAGCCCGCCTCCGGAGCGGCCCTGCTCCACCCGTCCTCGCAGACCACAGTGGGTTTTCTCGGCGAGATCCCTGAGGAACAGCGCGTTCATCGCACCCCGGAAGCCCACCTGCAGTTCGTCAACCCGTCCGTCGGACACCGTGTGCAGGGCAACCCCGACGAAGCGCAGCCGTTTATGGATCCGCGCCATGTCCTCCTGATCCCGGGAAATCCGGTCAAGCGCTTCGGCGCAGACAATGTCGAATTGTCTGGCCCGGCCATCCTCCATCAGGCGCTGAAGTCCGTCGCGTCCCTGCAGGCTGGCTCCCGAAACCGCCTCGTCATGATACAGCCCCACGATTTTCCAGCCCTGGCGCTCCACCAGTTCCCGACAGAGCCTCAGTTGGTCATCGATGGAACCGGGATTCTGCAGGTCGGAAGAATAGCGGGCATACAGGACAGCCTTGAGCATGAACATTGTCCAAAAGTGCCCGCTTATGCCCGTTTTTCAGCACTTTGAGATCCTGCAGAGTGATGACATCCTCTGCCTCCCTCGTCTCTTCGACGGCTGGAAAGAATATGACATCCTGACGAACTACGAATTCTTCTGACCAGAGCGGCCTGCTGCGAGCGTGATCATCATCGAAATGCCGACGCTGCTGGCAACCGTAGCATCATGGCCGTAAGCTGAATATCAATTCTTGAACAAGAGAATGGAAAAGCAGCCATTGGAACCGTTAATATTCATGATGATTTTGGGAGTATTACGCAGTCACTAGACCACGTTTGTTCGCCTTAAAAGCATAGGACATGGATGGTCGTACTTACCTTGGAAATACATGACAGCGCCAGAATTAATCTCTGATGATATCAGATCAATCATAGCCCCTCGACCTGAATTCCATTCTCCGCGAGCCATGCCTTTCGCCACTGCCAGTCTGGTAAATGCTGTTCTACTTTGTTCCAAAATCTTGCGGAATGATCAGAGTGATGGGCGTGCGCCAACTCATGAACGACAACATACTGTGCGATTCTAGGTGGCAATAGGATCGCCTTCCAATGGAATGAAAACCGTCCGCCAGCACCGAATGATCCCCATCGGAAGCCCAGATCTTGTACTTTGACTTCCTTTACCACCACGCCCATTCGGTTCGAGTATTCCAATACTTTCTTCTCAAACCACTGCTGTGCGAGGCGGGTATACCACGCAACAAATATCTCTCGGCCTCGATGAACGGAATTCTTTCGCAGGCAAAAACGACCATTCTTTAATGTCAAATCAACAAGCTGATTATCGACTAGACGAAGCCGATAGCTTTTACCTAGATACAGAAAGCCTTCACCTTCAACGAACAGCTTGCTTGGAGCCCGTTGTTGTAAGCGCGACTTTTCCTCGATCTTGGTATGGATCCAGAGCAACTTCTCTTCAACGAAATCGACTAATTGCTCCGAAGCAGCCTTTGAAGGTGCCACAATTGAGAGCTCGCCGGATCTTTCGACCGTGATCTGCATAGTCTTGCGTCGATCACTACGATGAACCTCGAAAGAGAGACCATCAATTTCCAGGCGATATTCGCTTGCCCGTATCGGCTTGCCGCCGGTTCTGATGCGCGACAGAGGAAGCTTCGCCATCAAGCTGCTCTTAGCTTGTCGTCGTTGGCCTTGGCCTGTTGCATCAACTGGCTCGCCAGAGCTTCTGCTTCTGAAATACCAAGGCCCGGAATCTGCGTGTTGAGGATGATTTCGAAGATCTCGGAACGCAGATTTTCCTGATCTGCCATCTTGAAGCTGCTCCAGAGAGAACGGTTTGCGCCAACCTCCTCAATTACGCGATCCACGACTTCGCGGGTCATCTCGTGCAAGGAATGAAGCCGTTCGGCGGAATTGGCGTCATCAGGCACGCAAGCGGCAAGCACAGTGCGCAGGAATGGGAGGTAGATTTCAGGAATGTCTGAGGCGGCCTCATCATCCATGGTCTTAGCTTCCCCGCGAAGCTCGTCAATGATGGTTTGAAGCTGCTCAATGATGCGATCCCACTGCTGGCCAAAACCCTTGAGGATATCGTTCAGTCTTTCAGACATTTTCTTGAAACGAACAGGGTCGGCTTCAAGGTTTTTCCGGATGTGGGATCGGATGGCATGTTCCATCTCCGACGCTTTTGCCCTGTTTCCCGAGGCTTGCCCAACCTGATTGTCGAACTCGGCATCCGTGAGCTGGACCGGTGGAATCTTTGGATTGATGCCAAGAGAAATGACGTGATCATCAATCAGCTTGCGTACTTTCGCACCGACGTCGGACCCGATCTCCGGAATATCCCGATACCGATTACGTGCACGCGCCTGAATATAAGCAAGCCGTTTGGCATCACGGACAAAAGGCAGGCCTTCAGGACGCGGAAGGATGATTTCCAGTGATTTCAGGAAATCCTTGAGCTTGACGGTAAACTCGGCTCGAGCCTTTTCCGTCGAGAGCGTCTGGAGGCAGCCTTCGTCGTCAGACAGGTCATCAAGGCCGGCACGCCTGAAGATGTCCATCACACGGATATGGCGATCACGAAGAACCGGGATCTGGTCCTTGAGACTGGCCAGGACGCCATCAATATCTTCATCGGAATATGCAGCAAGAGCGGCCTTCAAATGGTGCGCCACCCCGAAGTAATCGACGACGATGCCACAAGTTTTGCCAAAGCCTGTTCTATTCACACGTGCTATGGCCTGTAGCAGTTCGGCTTCTCGAATGGGTCGATCAAGGTACATGACTCCCTCAATCGGCGCATCGAAGCCTGTGAGTAACATCGATTTGACGAACAGGAAGGCTAGCGGATCGGTTTTCGTCTGATCTTTATGGAACAATGGCTTCTTGAAACGCTTGATCCGGTTTTCCTGAGCAGCCCCTTCAGTCCATTGCTTCCAGGACGCATCATCGTTGTTGCCCCCTGATATGATCGCCGCGAATTCGATTTTTTCAAGGGTTGCCCGATATCGCCACGCCTGCACGCGCGCCTGCAGCTTCTCAGGTTTCGTACAGAGCATTTCGTCGTCCATGCCCTTGTCGTAATCCGAAAGCGCCGCTGCCTCGGCCAATAGTTCATCACGGGCTTCAAGAAACGCTGCATGGTAACGCACCACTGCCATACGACTGTAAGCCACCACCTGCGCTTTGTATCCATTCGGCAGCAGGTTGGTCACATAGTGCCGAAGCATATCACGCGCCTTTTCGGCGATCAGGGCTGGCGCCTCCAGGATATTTCCCTTGGTCGCGTATTTCTTCCGGATCGCTTCAAGCTCTTCATCCGTATGGCCACGGAACATGTCCTCGAACAAGCCATCCAGCGTGGCACCGTCCTTGACCGCTCCTTCGGCAGTGCGCCCCTCATACAGAACCGGCACCGTCGCACCATCTGCCTCGGCTTCCTTGATCGTATATTTGTCGATGAACTCGCCAAAGATCTGAGTTGTCCGCTTCTTCTCACCCATGATGATCGGGGTGCCGGTAAACCCGATCCGTGCACAGTTCGGCAGAGCAGCCATCAGGTTTGCATGGAGGTCGCCCGCCTGTGTCCGATGCGCTTCATCCACGACCACGACGATCGTCTCATCCTCATTCAACACCTCGAAGGCAGGGCCCTTGGTAACTTCGGCTACGTCGTCATCCGTCCGGTATTTCTGGATCGTAGCGAAGACCAGGCCCGGTCCCTTCCGCCGCGCCAGATTCTTCAGAGAGTGATTGCTCTTCGCCAATTCGACCACATCGCCCGACAGCGCCGCCGTCTCGGATAACTGTCGCTGCAGGTCCTTGCGGTCAGTGACCATAATCACCTTGAACCTTCGCAAGGCTAGATCCGTGCGCATCTTGCGGATCATGAACACCATGGTCAGACTTTTGCCCGAGCCCTGCGTGTGCCAGACGATGCCGCCACGGCGATCATACTCGCCGTCCTGAAGCCGTGTCTTGCCGCTGCGCAGTCGTTCCAAGGCACGGTTCACGGCGCGGTACTGCTGATATCGACAGATTGTCTTTATGGTCTGGCCATCCACAGTCATGAACAGCAAATAGTGCCGCAGAATATCCAAAAGATGTGCGGGTCGTAGCATTCCGGCGACAAGGCATTCCTGTTCCGAAAGGCCCTTTTTTCCTAGTGCGGCCGCTACATCATCTTCTGAGCCAGTGCCATCTGGTCCCACAACCGTCTTCCACCGACCGTAGTAATCCAACCCCGCACCAATGCAGCCCACACGGGCCTGATCGAAGCTTGTGGCAATCAGCAACTGAACCGAGGCAAAGAGAGCAGGCGCACCCTCGTTTTCCTCGACCTCCAGAGCAGCCTTGCGGGCGTTGTGATAGCGGCGGAGTTGTTTGACCGCCTCGGCCAGAGGCTCAGGGATACCTGGGCTTTTTGCCTCGACTACCACCACGGGGATGCCATTCACCAGCATCACGACATCGGGGATGATGAAGCCCTTGCCCACGTCATGGCCGGGTGGGCAATCGACACGAAACTGACTGGCAACGGTAAAGTTGTTGGCCGTCACGTCGTCCCACGCGATGTAACGGATCGTCTGGCCGCGTCCGCCGTCCCAGCCGGGTAGGCCCTCGACTGTAAGGCCTTTGAGGAGCAGTTTTGTGACCGCCTGGTTTGCCTCCATCAGCCCGCGCTGCCCGTGGCGGGTCAGGGCGCTGACGGCTTCGGAGAGGCGTGCATCATCAAGCCAAGGCTTGCCATCCGGGCCGAGATTGATCGCACGCAGGCGCTCGCGCAGGGTGACCTCGCTGATAACCTCCCTGAAGCTGGTGCGTCCCGTTAGGCCGGGGGCATCCTTGCTGCCCGTCTGCACGGTCCAGCCCATGGCGACACATTGGTCGATGAAGGGCTTTTCGACATCGTTGTATTCATGTCCCATGGATGGACTCTTCGATTACAGCAGTGGTGTGACAGACGTCCTGCCAGTAAGCAGGTCGTCCATCAGGCCGGATTTTTGGAGACGATACTTTTGCAGAATGGTCTCTTCTTCGCTTAGACGGACAGACAATTCCGAAAGGATGGCCTCAATACTCTCCTGCTCGTCGCGTGGCGGCATAGGTAATTGCGTGGACCGAATGGTCTCGCTCCGGATGGCGGACATCGTACCACCTTGCTGGTCCTTGGAAAAATGGCGAAGCACCCAGTCTGAGTAATTCACCTGAAGCATGGCCAGATACGGTGAGTATCTCGCCTGATCCAACGAGATCGTCCATGTGTGCTTGGAGGATAATGCTTCACCCACATCATCTGGGACGAGACAACACCTACCAACTGTCCCCATAATGGTAATCATCAGATCGTCGGGACGAACTGCATATCGGTGCAGTTGAAGAAACTTTCCAGGAGTTACGAAGCGCTTGTAATTTCGATCAAAGCGCTCCACGAAAACGTTGTCGATACCGAGGAATGGAATGCCTTTGCTGACCAATTCCTCCTTCAAGAGTGCGCTCCCAAAGGGGCCTGACCGCATCGCGGGATCGACGAACGCAAGCAAATCCTGCATCGCACAGACGTCCCACTCCTTGGGCAGCCAGCCGAGCGGGGTTTGCTTGTAGAGGTGGGGAGCCTCGGACTGTAGGGGACGAAGGTCTCCGTTTGCGTCGATACCGCGGGTCAGCAGGTCATGCAGCAGCCCCTGCTTTATCGCCTTCAACTTGGCCACCACCGCCTCGGTCCCCCGTATCGCCGTGTCCAATGTATCGAGGATCTCGGCAATCTTAGATTGATGATCTCTAGACGGCAGTTCGACCTTTAATTCGACCATATCACGTTGGAAAAGATGTGGGATCGAGCTTCCTGATACTTTGTCATCAATTAGCTTCTGAAAATCTCGGCCATTCAGGATATGGTAAAGGTAACGGAAATCCAGCCTGCGCAGTGGCCGCAAAAGCATCATGGTTCCATTGATCGTGGCGTCCCCAGGAAGATCGTCTATGCGAGCAACTCGGCCGATTGTCCCGTCTTTCGTGATGATTACATCACCAAAACGTAAGATGATCTCATGCGATTCCAAATATCTCTGTTCAGTGATATGATCGCACTTATCCCATATGATTTGTCCCCCCCTGATATGCTGGCCGGCAATCAGGTATGGGCCATCTTCCGTGTACTCCGAAGATGACAATCCGCGCCATCCAATGCGCGCCTTAATATAACAAATGTCGCCAAGGCGTTCTGTTTGCCGGGCCTCAGACATACCCTAACCCCTTGAGGAACCCTGCCAGTTTCTCTGTTGCCTCAGACCTCACTCTTTCGATTTCAGCAAGGGTGACGCGATACTTGTCCCACCAGTTTTCAAAAGCAGCCACGATCTGCCCGCGTTGCGCGACAATGTAGTGGGCCAGGATATTCTCTATGTCGGCATGTAGGATCTTCAGCAGTAGTTCAGCCGCTGCTTTATCCGTCAGGTCATCGACGCCCTTGTTCAACTCAGCGGTGAACTGGTCTTTTTTAGTTTTGAGAGTCTTCTTGATCTCGGCCAGCTTTTTCTTCCAGCGTTTGATCTTTGCCTCATCCACCTGTTCGGCATCGTCCTCTTCTTCCTCGCCTTCTTCGGGCGTAGCGGTCGCGGCCTTGATCTGCGTCTCCAACTCGGTCTTGCGCGCTTCAAGTTTGGCAATCTCAGCCACAAAGCTGCTCATCAGGAAGGTGACCAGCTTATGGTCCAGCGGGTTCTCCTTATTGCCCCTGTCCTCCAGTGCGGTGACGATGGAGATGCGCCACGCGTCCACTACTCCCCTAGTACCGCGCGCCATGAGAGTAAGGAAGTCGAACCGCGACTGGTTCCAGAACTGCGCTATGATCCCGCGCACGGTGAACGGATCCAGTATGGCGAGGCTCTCGAGCGTGATCGAGAAGCTGGACAGAAGCTCGTCGCGCAGTTTGATGAGCGAGGTCGCGCTTTCATCGCCCGCAAGTGCGGCGATGTCGTCGGTGTGGTCGGCCCACCAGCGGTTGAAGTTGTCCCGGATTTCGGTCTCGCGTGCCACAAGGCTGGCGTTGGTCTCGATAGCCGGTTTGATGTCAGCCCTGACGGTGATGCGGGCGGCGAAGTCCAGATAGCGGTCATCACGAGGCGTAAGCAGGTCCATTGGATTCAGACCGTGGGACTTGAAGAGTTCTGCCTTGGCTTCGACCTCGGACTTCGGAATGCCGCCGATCAGGTGGGCGCGTACGTCATGCGGCTCAGGGGGCGGAGCGTTGTCGGCATAACGGCGGATATTGAGGTTCCAGTCGTTCTCTTTCAACGTCTCAAGGTCAACGATGGCAGAGAAGCCGGGGATCGCACGGTATTCCTCGAAGGTGGTGACGATCTTCTCGATATGCTCGGGCATCAGATGGTTCTGTGCGCGGCCTTCCAGGTATTCACGGTCAGCGTTGATGAAAAGCACCTTGCCCTGACGCTCGGCAGGTTTGCCCGAGACGAGGTTTGCGCCTTCGTGGATGCGTTGGCGCAGAACGATGACGCAGGCGGGGATGCCCGTGCCGTAAAAGAGTTGCGGGCCGAGGCCGATAACGGCTTCTATCTGGTCATTTTCAATGATCTGCTGTCGTATCTTGGCTTCATCGCCGCCGCGAAAGAGGACACCGTGTGGCATAACGGTTGCGATTATACCGCCGTCTCGGGTCACATGCAGCATGTGCTGCAGGAACATGAGGTCAGCTTTCTTGGAGCCCAGTGGGACCTCATGAGAAAAACGTTCGCGAAACTTGGGCTGCCAAACAGGTTTCCCCTCCTTATTCGTGTCCTTGGAGCCCCAATTAATCGAGAAAGGTGGGTTGGTTAAGATCCGATCGAACCGGCGAAGCTCGCCATTCTCGACATGCTGTGGCTCTCCGAGGGTATCCTCGTTGCGCAGGTCGGCGCTGCTCATGCCGTGAAGCAGCATATTCATCTTGGCTATCGACCAGACAGTTCCCGAGTATTCCTGACCGAACAGATTGGCCTTGCTTCCGTCCTGCCCGTTCTCGTCAATGTAATCCTTCGCGGCAATGAGCATACCCCCCGAACCGCAGCATGGATCGTAGATGTCATGTTCAAGGCTCGGCTTCAGCAGGCGGACCATCATACGAACAACTGAACGTGGAGTGTAGAATTCACCACCTTTCTTGCCAGCAGAGTCAGCAAACTCACCAATCAGATATTCATAGGCAGCGCCCAGAAGATCAGGGAATTCAAAATCCGCATTTAGAAGACGAATTTCTCCGAAATGGTTAATAAGCTGGCGAAGCTTCTGATCATTGATTTTGCTTTGCCCGACCTTCCTTGTGAAATCGATGTGATCAAGCACCCCTTCAAGGGCAATGTTCTCCGCTTCTATGCCAGCGAGTGCCTTGTTAAGCATGTCGCCGATGTTTTCATGGGCTTCGTCCATCAGATATTGAAAGCGAGCCTGCTTAGGCACCCAGAAAGTACCACTGCGGCCATACCAGACCTTATTCTCGGCGTCTTTTTCGGCTTGCTTACGTGATGCGCCTGCTGCAATGCGTTTTTCAATTACGTTAAGACGTGCTTCTTCAAAAACATCGGAGCAACGCTTCAGAAAAAGCATTCCGAAGATATATTCCTTAAATTCGGAGGCATCCATTTTGCCTCGAAGAATATCCGCTGCACTGAACAGGTGTCGCTCAAGTTGAGAAAGGGTAAGTGGCATTGATACTCTCTAGTCTGACTTGCTCACAGTTTGTGGCATGAGACGAATTCTGACGACAGTTTCCGTGTTCATGAACAGCGCATTCGCTTGATGGGATAATGATCCATTTGCCCGTCTTCCGAAAGAAATGTGGCGTGTTCAGCTTGCGCCTGCGCCATAAGGAGATGGTCAAACGGATCACGATGATGCAGAGGCAAAGACATCAGGATCTGAAGATGTTCAGGCTGTATTTGCAGTAGAGAGAAACCTTCCGCAGGAATGGCTGCCAGAATGTCGTTCATATCCGCATCCAGTTTTCCGATACGGATTTTGATCGCAATCTCCCATAATGATACAATGCTCACCAGAATATCGTGGACCGGATCTGCAATGATCTCCCGTGCAGTCTCACCCAGCCGGTCGGAGTCCGAAAGCCACCACAGCAATGCATGCGTATCGAGCAGAACCTTCACAGGTCGCGGTCCATACTTTCAAGAAAATCTGACGGCGTTTGATCAAAATCTTCGCTCATTCTGATCCGCCCGCGCAATGCGCCGGGTTGACGACGGGGGCGATAGGAAGGAGCCGGCGGCCGCAGTTCAGCCACAACCTCATCATGAGACGTCACGAGGATCGTGCTGCCCTGTCTGACCTGCCGAAGATACGCTGTCAGGTTTCCCCGGAACTCCCGAACACCGATTTTCCGTGGGGATGGCGCGTTATCTGAAAGATGCTGGCTCATGGTCTCCTCCTTGTGTGTCATCATATCATGTACACACAAAGGGGAATAGAGAATTCCCGATACATATTCATTTTCAGAGATCCATGGCTTCCGACAGAGCCAGAGTATCCTCGACTTCTACCCCAAGAGCGCTTCATCCCGGCTCAGCACGACAGGCAGATTGATATGGTCTCTGTGTCGAAGTTTATGCCTGCCCGCGGGCAATGTCTCCCACTCTTTCTCCTAAGCCCGCTTACACCTTGGCACGCCGCATCCCGTCCTTGTACGCCCGGGTACAGGAGAGTTGGTTGCGGGTGTCATGGACCCCGATTTGAACTTACCGGTTCCAAGTCATTGAAATAATGGGGAATTTGATAGGCGTATGGTGTTGGGTGCAACAAAAAACCCCGCCAAGTCAGTGACTTAGCGGGGTTTTGAGGGTGTTTCTGGTTGCGGGGGTAGGATTTGAACCTACGGCCTTCAGGTTATGAGCCTGACGAGCTACCGGGCTGCTCCACCCCGCG